>JASFQO010000125.1:0-6712 GCA_050115405.1 Bacillota bacterium | reverse complement strand
AGGTTGTGTTTGACTTCCGTTTTTAGTTTACTTTACGGAAATCGTGTAAAAAGACCTACCAGTCTTTCTTGCACTTACTGTTTAGTTTTCAAGGTTCAAATCGACTTGTTTTCAGTCATTTCTTTGCTGTTTTGTCAACCACAGCTTTTGTATTTTATCACGTTTCGTTTGCCTTGTCAAGCTTAATTTTTCATTATGACAACAGAAACATTCAGGTTACTTATCCGTGACAGCTTTTATATATTATCATATTCATTTTCTACTGTCAAGCATGATTTTAGCCCTTTTTTCGGTTCTTTTCGAATCACGTTCCGACAGGGCATCTTACAATTATTGCTACCGTTCGGAGATAGTAATGTATTGTGAAACCGGAGCAATGCTCTTGTAAGCGGGACGAATAATCCTTCCCCCGGTCGCAATCTCCTCAATGCGATGGGCCGACCAGCCGACAATCCGGGAAATCGCGAATAAGGTCGTAAATAGTTCTTGGGGGATATTGAGCATCCGATAAACAAAACCGGAGTAAAGGTCGACATTGGCACACATTACTTTGGCGTCACCCTTGATATTGGCGAAAATCTCCGGAGTCAGCCTTTCAACGGCGTCGATCAGTAAAAACTCATCAAGCATTCCCTTCTCCGCCGCCAACGTTTTCGCATTCTCCTTCAAAAGGGCCGCGCGTGGGTCGGAAAGCGTATAGATGGCGTGCCCCATTCCATAAACGAGACCACTTCCGTCCCCGGCTTCCTTCTTAATAATCTTCTCCAGATAGGAGCGAATTTCCACATCGCTTTGCCAATTTTGGACATGGGCCTTGATATCCTCAAACATCGCTACCACCTTGGAATTGGCCCCGCCATGTTTGGGGCCTTTGAGCGAGCCGACCGCCGCAGCGGTGGCGGAATAGGTGTCCGTACCCGCGGATGACAGCACTCGGGCGGCAAAAGCCGAATTATTTCCGCCACCGTGTTCGGCGTGGAGGATCAAAGCCAGATCCAACAGTCTGGCCTCCGCTTTAGAATAGTTCTTATCCGACCGGATCATCCTCAAGAAATTTTCGGCGGTAGCCAGATTTTCTTTGGGAAAATGAATATACATGCTTTTCTGGTCATAATAACGTTTTTTCACCTGATAGGCATGGGCGACAATAATCGGAAACCTGGCAATCAACTCCATGCATTGGCGCAGTACATTCTCCAGGGAAGTATCGTCCGGATTGGCGTCATAGGAATAAAGCGCCAGTGTCGCTTGGGCCAACTTATTCATAATATCCTTACTCGGCGCCTTAATCAACATATCCTCGGTAAAGTTTTCCGGCAATTTACGTAAATAACCGAGCAACGTGATAAAATCATCCAGTTGCCTTTGCGTCGGCAGACACCCGAACAATAATAAAAACGCCACTTCCTCAAAACCAAAACGGTTTTCCGCCGCACAACCGGCGACAATCTCCCGCACATCGATGCCTCGATAAGTCAACTGCCCTTCAATCGGCATCTTTTCGCCCTCATTCAATAAATAACCGTGGACATTACCAATTAAAGTCAGTCCGGCGACTACTCCTGTCCCGTCGGCGTTGCGTAGTCCCCGTTTGACCTTATACTTCTCGAAATACTGCGGATCAAGATGATTATGACTGGTGTAAACTGCACCTAAACTACGGAGTAACTCCCTGGATTCATTCTTTCCCATCTTGCTCTCCTCCACCAATAATTACTTCTGCAATAACTTGGCCACACTCGCCAACTGAATACAGACAGCCAAAATCTCCATCGCCGTCTCCAACTCCACCAGCGACGGGAGCGTCGGGGCAATCCGGATGTTACGGTCTTTAGGGTCTTTGCCGTAGGGAAAAGTAGCGCCGGCCTTAGTCAGGACTACCCCGGCGTCAGCCGCCATCGCCACCACATTTTTGGCGCAGCCTTCCAAAGTATCCAGACTGATAAAATAGCCGCCCTTGGGCTTCGTCCAGGAGGCGATCCCCAGACCCCACAACTCCCGGCCCAAAATTTCCTGCACTTTGTCAAACTTCGGCTTGATGATCGCCGCATGGCGTTGCATCTGCGCCCGAATCCCGGCCATATCCTTAAAAAAGCGGATATGACGTAATTGATTCAGTTTATCCGGTCCAATCGTCTGAATGGTCAACAGTTTCCGCAGCCAGTCAATATTGGTCTCGCTCGAGGCCACCACGCCCAAGCCACCCCCGGCCAAACTGATTTTTGCTGTTGAAGTAAAGATAAAAACCCGGTCAGGATTACCTGCCGCTTTACAGGCTTCCAACAGGTTCGGCAAGACATCGGGGTTCGCGGTCAAATCATGCACCGCATAAGAATTATCCCAAAAAATCCGGAAATCCGCCGCCCGGGTCTGCATCCGCGCCAACCGTTCCACTACTGTAGCCGAAAAAGTGATCCCCGTCGGATTGCTGTATTTTGGCACACACCAGATCCCTTTGATTGAGGCGTCAGTCGCTGTCAACGCTTCGACCCGGTCCATGTCCGGCCCGTCGGAACGCATATCGATAGTGATCATTTCAATATTAAACAATTGGCAGATGGCAAAATGCCGGTCATATCCCGGACTGGGACATAAAAACTTCACTGGGGCCCGGCCCCACGGGGCAGCGCCGCCGGGGACCCCCAGCAATAAGGCTCTGACGATGATGTCATGCATCAGCGCCAAGCTGGAATTACCGCCCACGATCACCTCGACCGGCTTGACATCCAACAGTTCCGCAAAGAGCGCCTTTGCCTCCGGCAATCCGTCCACTATGCCGTAATTGCGACAATCAGTACCATCCGTAGCTTGAAATGAGTTTTGGTCAACCGCGGTCAATAACCCGCCGGAAAGCGCCAACTGCTCCGGACAGGGCACGCCCCGGGACATATTCAATTTCAGCTTTTTAGCCTTCAAGCAATCATATTTTTGTTGCAAATCCGCCCGCAAGGTTTGCAATTGCTCGTTATCCATATTTTGGTAGGAAACCATCTTTCAACCTCCTCTAATCTCGCGGTTAAATCTCTAGTATAGCGTGGAAAAATAGGTTCTCCCATTTTACCATCAACCTTTATGCCTGCTAACGAAGTGCAGGCATGTTGGTTAATATGTATGCATTACTTAAAATAAGATTTTAATAGATTCAGCGGGAAAGAACAACCGGTATTTATGATGTATTATGTATTTTTAAGAATCTGCTTCCGGCCTTCTCAAAAGTAATTAAAAAAAAGCCCGGATTCGCAGGCTTAAATCTTTAATATTGGGTTCAACCGGTTTCCAATTAATTTCCCGGTCTTCTGCAACTAATAGCAAACCGGGTTTAGCCTTACGAACGCGCCTTCTGTTGCAATAAAAAACCAGCTCATTTTCATTTGGGCTGGTTTTTACAAAAAGACTGGTTTTGTCTGCTTTATTTGCATGATCACCGTTCTTTCCTTTCTCAAATCAAATCGCCATCGTCCGGGTTTTCCCGCGCAGCCCGCAGTGTTGATAAAAAGCCTTCGCCCGGCTTTGCCAGAGGTCGGTAGCCACTTCCAAACCACGGCACTGCTGCTCCTTAACCCGTTGCTTCACAAATTCCAGCAACGCCCGGCCCACACCGCGTCCCCGAAACTCTTCGGTCACCAGCAACTCCTGAATACTGGCAATCCGGCCGCAGTAATGCCAGACATCAAGGTAATATAAGGTGACAAACCCAATCACCCGGTTAAGTAACACTGCGACATAAGCCTCCCGGTCGGCGTCAGTCAAAAAACCTTTAAAAATCCGGGTAAAGTCTGTTTCATCAGTTAAAACGCTCTTCCCGTTAACTTGACGATAGATCCGAAATACCGCTTGATAATCAGCTTCGGCCAACGTCCGGATCTGCACTCCGTTGCTGACAATTCGCATCCGGTCCACCTCCTTTCCCTTTTAAATATCCTCTTAAGTACATAATACAATATTTTAGCATCTTTTACAATTGTTTATTGGTTAAATTAACGCTTTTTTCAAACTCAAATCAAAGAATTATTCAGGCAACGGCATCCACTCTAACGTCCATGCCCTGGCTGCGCCGGGCACAAGACTGTGAGTGTAACTTCCGACGAATTTTCACCCTATTTTATGAGCCTCGTCTTAAATCCTTAATCAATTGGTATTGATCATAGGCCAAATTCCACAGCAATCGGTCCTGACGCGCCGCCGGACTGGAAAAAAGCTTATTAAACCATCTGGCGGCTTCCACAAGATTGCCGACTCTGCGGTGGAGTTCGGCGATTAAATACAGGCAATGCGGCTCGTCCAAATTTTTAATCGGAAAATTCTCAAATTGATAGGCGTCGCTATAATAGTCCAGCGCGAACCGTAAAAACTCCATCTCCCGCGGGTCACCTTTCCACCGGTAGAGCCAGGCGATCCGCATACAAATTTGCGCAATCGCGCTTGCTTTAGCCTTCAATAGCTGTAAGCAATATAAAGCAAGTTTATAGGTATCCAGCGCCCCGTCCAAGGTCCGTTCCCCACCGTAGCTTTTGGGCCGCCAATATGGAGTAACTGTGGCGGCAATGATTTTTTGCCCGGCGGGGCCGATATTGGCGAAACAGTCTTGAAGCGCGGCATAACCACAATTTTCACAGACAAAAACCTCATAAAAAATTGGGTTGACCCCTTCAAAATTAATCGCAAAGTCCGAGTCCCTATCAGCGATCCGGTATGAGCCGACCCGGACCTTGGTGACCGGAAACGGCCGGTTACAGACAGGACAAGTAACCGTTGCGCTATATAATTTCTTGGGGTCCAAATTCATCACTCCGTTAACTTCCGCCGCAACACTACGACCGTGACACATCCTCAAAAATCGTGGGGTTGAGGCAAAGAATTTAAAACCCCTGGTGGCCCAGGGGCAATACCATCAAGTTAAGTTAAAATATTTAAATGTCATCCGTAGCCCGGAATTCATCGCGCTAATTTTAAGACCGCCAGGACATCCTCTTTAGATAACCGGTTAACCCCGCCGAGACTATTAAGCCACGGTTTAATCGCTTTCGCGGCCATTGCTTCCAAACAGTCGTCCGGGACCTGCAACTCCCGCAAAGTTAGCGGCATGCCAAGGCGCCGGTAAAACTCCTTCAGGCGGCGAATTCCTTCCAACGCCGTCCATTCAGGATTGGTGAAATCATATTCGACATCCCAAACCCGGACCGCAAATTGGGTATACTTCGCCAAATGCCGTTTCAAGGTATATTTCAACAAAGCCGGGAAAACCACGGCCAGGCCGGCGCCGTGCGCCACGTCATTATACACGCTCAGCTCATGCTCGATCCCATGGGCCGCCCAATCCTCGGCCCGCCCCGTGCCTAAAAGGCCGTTATGCGCCAAGGTCCCCGCCCACAAGAGTTCCGCCCGCGCGTCATAGTCATCCGGCCGGGCCAGCGCCAGCGGGGCATTCTTGATCACCGACCGTAATGCGCCTTCACAGAGCCGGTCGGTCAAATCAACCGCGTCGGTATTGGTGAAATACCGTTCCATTATATGCGCCATAATATCAACCGCGCCGCACGCCGTCTGATAAGCCGAAACCGTATAAGTCAATTCCGGGTTTAAAATCGCAAAACGCGGCCGATTATACTCACTGTTCAGACCCCATTTCCGTCCGTCCTCCTCATTGGTAATAACCGCGCTTTGACTGGCTTCGCTGCCGGTAGCGGCAATCGTCAACACCACACCCAACGGAAGGCTTTGTTGCGGCGTGGCCCGATTGGCGAAAAAGTCCCAGACATCTCCCTCGTAAGGAACTCCCAACGCAATCGCCTTGGCGGAGTCAATCACACTGCCGCCGCCGACCGCCAGGATCATTCCGACCCCTTGGCTCCGGCAGATTTCAATTCCTTGCCGCACCAAGCCCAAACGCGGGTTGGGTTGCGCTCCGGCCAGTTCGACATAGTCCACTCCCGCGGCATTTAAGGAAAGGACGATCTTTTCGTAAAGTCCGGTCTTTTTAATACTGCCGCCGCCATAATGGAGCAAGACTTTGGCGGCGTACCGCCGGCATTCGTTCCCGACCCGTCCTTCCGTTCCCCGGCCGAAAATGACCCGCGTCGGGCATAAAAAATCAAAGTTTTCCATCTAAGTAGTACCCCTTCTATCCTAGAAAATATGATCCATATCTTTATAGAAGTATTTTCTTGATCTCCAGCGTTAATCCTTTTTTAAATTTGGGCGATTTTTCTCATATTCGTAAAACACGGACACCAATGATTTTCTGTTAAAAAGTTAAGGCCCCGACCCAAAAAACAAAGCCGGGAAAAATTTAGTTGATTTTACATATAAAAAACCCGGGTCTCCAACATGTGGTTCCCGGTTTTTTATAGATAATCATTCATACGCGTCAAGCTAATGGAATAAAGTACCAAAAAAGTACTTGAAAAAAAGAGGCAAACCCCTTATAGTATAGTCTGCAACAACAATAACACCAAAGGGGAAGCCTCGTAAAAATGATAGCAGACTTTAAAAATATAATCAATACTGCCAAAGAAAAAATTGATAAATTTGCCAAAACGACAAAATTCAAAATAAGAAAAGGAAAGCTCCAACCGTTAACTTTCGTGATGGGATTTTCCCTCATGTTGATGGATGTCCATGAAATAAGCTTGTCAATTATTGCTGGAAAATTTGAAGCCGCCCAAAAGGATCTGGATTTGATAACTAAGCAAGCGATTGAACAAAGGCTCGA
>JASFQO010000124.1:0-6728 GCA_050115405.1 Bacillota bacterium | reverse complement strand
TTTCGATTGCCAGGTTATCGTTGGGGGCGATAATTACCTCCGGTGTAACCTGGCGTTCATCCAGAAAACAATGAAGTTCCGCCGCGGCGCGTCCCAAGTCCCAAAGACCCGGCGCTGAAACCAACCGGTGGTCAAAGGGTAACTGATATTCACGCAGCGCGTCGCAGTAAGCGCGGTAGCGTTCCTGACTATCATAGTGGGTTTTGGGACCTTGAATAAAAGCAATTTTCCGGTAATGGTGGACTTCCATGAGATGTTGCAGCATATCGCGCATGTTGCGATAACTATTGATGAGAATTCCGGGAATACCGGGGAAAGCCATGCCGATACTGACAATTGGCAAAGGACGAAACCGTTCGCAAAAGGCGATGGTATTCTTGATGCCGATCCGTCCGGCATAGGAAGAACCCCAGAGGACTAAACCGTCGAGAGCATCCGGGTTGATCAGTTTGTAGACCATGTTGCAAGGGTCATTGGCAGCATGATTGTCAAGATAGGTCCCTTGAAAAGCAATAAAATTGACCCCTTGTTCTTGGGCGGCGTCGGCTACTCCATCCATCATCGGCAAGCAACTGGGGCGGGACCAAAGCAACGGCGAGATTAAGCCAATGGTGAGGCGGCGTTTACCGTCCATTGGTTTTGGTTGCCTGAAGGGTTGAAATGGGCTTTCAAAATTCAAAGCGAATCACCACACAATTTGAATATTAGCCGTTGATCATTTATTTATTGTAAATTATTTACATCCAATATGCAAATAAAAACTGTAATAGTTTATTTGAAAAAAAGACCGCGAGGTCTTTTTTGATCAGTCTCATAAGGAATTCAGAAGTCAGGAGACAGAATTTTAAAAGAGTATGCCTGATCCTTCGAGGCCTATCTTTCGGGTTTTTTATTCTGACTACTTAATTTTGACTCCTTTATTCTATTCCATAAATTTTAATGTCCTAAATAGTTGTTTTGATCATGTTTGGATTAAAAAATAGCTAAAATTATTTCGTTATCGGAAAATTTGGTATATAATCTAATATGTTGTTAAGTTTTGCAATATAGTTCATTTTATTAGTTAAATTGATAAAATTGAAAGGAGAATAATAGTGGCAGACCTACAAAGACAGATAGCCCTGGAATTAGTCCGCGTGACCGAGGCCGCCGCCTTGCGGGCAAGCCGCTGGTTGGGCAACGGTAACAAAGAAATGGTGGATAAAGCCGCTTCCGATGCGATGCGCGGGATGCTGGACCTAATTCCCTTGAAAGGTACGGTGATTATTGGTGAGGGGATTAAGGACGGGGCACCCATGTTGTACCTTGGCGAACATGTAGGAGATTGGCAGGAAAGTTCGCCTGAAGTAGACTTGGCGGTTGATCCAGTTGACGGGACCCGGCTGGTGGCGAATGGTTTACCAAATGCCTTATCGGTGCTGGCGGTCGGCGCCAAGGATTCGTTGTTGTCATTTCCCGGTTTTTATATGGAGAAACTGGCCTGTGGTCCGGCGTTAAAAGGAAAACTGGATATGAATGTCAGCGTCCGGGAAAACCTGAAAGTAGCCGCCGCTGTGCTTAATAAGCATGTGAAAGATCTGACAATTATAGTCCTTGATCGGGAAAGGCACCGCCGGCTGATTGAGGAGATCCGCCAAACCGGAGCCCGGATTAAACTAATCGGAGATGGGGATGTTGCCGGAGCGATCTCCACCGCCATGCCGAATAATGTCGATATCTACATGGGGATCGGCGGCGCGCCGGAAGGAGTTTTGGCTGCGACGGCGTTGCGTTGTCTGGACGGTGAAATTCAGGCTCGTTTTTATGCGCACGATGCCGCCGAAAAACAGCGGATTGTCGCTTCCAATTTTGACATTGAACGGGTTTATCTGACGGAAGACATGGCCAAAGGGGACGAGCTGATCTTTGCCGCTACCGGCATTACCTCCGGCGAATTTTTGGAGGGAATCTCTTTCGGTAGTTATCAAGCGACTACCCATTCCATCGTCATGCGGGCCAAATATCGCACAATCAGATATATCAAGACCCTTCATAATTTGAAATATAAAACCATTCCTTCCCGTGAACGCCATGCGGAAGAAGAGGTCTAAACTCGTCGCTCGTTCGTCGCTCGGTTAAAAACATTTTCCGTTGTTCAACCCCCTGGTTTCACTACTATTGAAACCAGGGGGTTCCCAAAACATTGACGAGCGACGAGTTTATTTTGCCTGCAAATAGCCTTCAGCTTTGAGTAGTTCGGCGCTTAATACCCCCCCGCCGGCGGCGCCGCGGAGAGTGTTATGGGAAATGGCGACAAACTTGTAATCGTACAGATTATCAGGGCGTAACCGACCGATCGCAATTCCCATGCCGTTTTGCAGCTCCCGGTCCAATCGGGTTTGCGGCCGGTTTTCCTCGCTAAAGTAGGTGATGAACGGCTGCGGCGCGCTTGGTAAATTGAGTTCTTGAACTCGACCTCGGTAAGCGGTCCATAAAGCGATCATCTCATTCATGGTCGGTTTGTTGGCAAAACGCACGGAGACGGTGGCCAAATGGCCATCAGATACCGGAACGCGGATGCACTGAGCGCTGATTACCGGAGTGGTGGCGTTGATAATTTCATTGCCGACAATTTGCCCCCATACTTTTAACGGTTCCTTTTCGCTTTTTTCCTCCTCGCCGCCGATGTAAGGGATCACATTATCCTGCATCTCCGGCCAGTCTTTAAAGGTTTTTCCTGCGCCGGAAATCGCCTGATAAGTGGAGACTACTACTTCCTTAACCCCGTATGGCAAGAGGGGATGGAGGGCCGGGACGTAGCTTTGGATGGAACAGTTGGGTTTGACTGCGATAAAGCCATATTTGCTGCCGAGACGGCGACGTTGCGCTTCGATAATCCGGATATGGTCGGCATTCAATTCCGGAATGATCATCGGAACATCCGGAGTCCGGCGATGGGCGGAGTTATTGGAAATTACCGGCGTCTCCGCTTTGGCGTAAGCTTCCTCCAGCTTTTTAATTTCGTCTTTGGGCATATTAACGGCACAAAAGACAAAGTCGACTAAAGCGCTGACCGATTTGATGTCGCTGGCGTTTTTAACGGTTAAACCGCCAATGCGCTCCGGAAGCGGCGTCTTCATAACCCATCGTCCGTCGACCGCCTCCCGGTAGGTTTTCGCGGCGGAACGGGCGCTGGCCGCCACACAGACCACTTCAAACCAGGGATGATCCGCCAATAAAGTAACAAACCGCTGGCCCACCATTCCGGTAGCGCCGATAATTCCCACTTTCAGTTTTTGTCCCACTTTTGGTTGCCTCCTAATGCTAAATCTATGCAAATCTCGCGGTGATCTACATTATGAATTTCTCTATATATAGCATATATTCATCCAAATTTCAAGGGAAATCAACGAACCTTTACATTTTGAATATCCTTATATAGAGCATATTTCCAATTTAACAATTTGTAAAAAACGTTTTTAGCATGTTTCTTATCGAAAAATTTGCGCATATTATGAAACCGGTCGCATAAATTAGTTCACGTACGATAAATCAACGGAGGAATGATAATGTATTGTAACGATTGCGGAAACAAAATTATGTCCTGGCAGGAATATTGTGATCGGTGCGGAGCGGATTTGTTTAAAAAGAAACCCGGGCGGAGTACTGAGAAACACTCGTTTTTTGCCCGATTCTTTTTGAGTGATCAAATCAATAATTAATTAGTGATAAAACAGATAATAGTTGTATCTGGTTTTAGTTACTAAAGCATTTGGTCGGTTAAAGTTTCGTTAAACGAAACTTTTGACTTGTGAGCGGGGAAATTGGCGACAACAGTTTTCTCCGCTTATCTTTTGTTATTTTGCTCCAGTAATTTAAGTTGCTATTTTCCTAATTTTTGGGTTGATATTTAATTTATTCATTGCAAAAGCCGGATGGATTATTATAATTAAATTATGAGATAGTAAAGCGATTTCTGTATTTCAGAAATCGATATACCAGTAAAACGATTTGTGAATAACAAGGAATCGATATACCAAAATAAGGGGGAGAGCCGGTGAAGATATTGCCTGAGGAGATTGAGCGTCAGTGTTGGTTGCGGTATCGACCGATTCGGAATGAACAGTTGCGTGCGGAGTATCGCACTTACTGCAGTGAACTGATTTATCCCGACGATGAAGCCCTTGGCGTTATGGCGCACGCCGAATTGATTGACGGCCTGAAAAACTTGTTGGGGCCGGAGTTGGCGATCAATTCGGCTCCGGAGAAGCCGAGTTTTATCATTGCCGAGGTATCGGGGAGTCACGTTTTACTAGATAACGCGGTTGACCGGCAACAGGCCGCTACGGTCGGGCCGGAAGGCTTTTTTATCAAGACAGTCCGGCGGGACGGTCAGGCCTATCTGGCCATTGGTGGGGGCAGTGAACGGGGCCTGTTGTACGGCGTATTTCATTTTTTAAGGTTGCTGCAGGGTGAAGCGGCTATAAGTAACCTGGACATCTGTGAAAATCCGGTGAATCCAATCCGGATGCTCAACCATTGGGACAATTTGGACGGCAGCGTGGAGCGAGGCTACGCCGGTCGTTCAATTTTTTTTGAAAACAATCAATTGATCCCCAATAGTCTCCGTCTGCGTGAATACGCCCGTTTATTGGCCTCGGTCGGCCTCAATGGGGTGGCGATTAACAACGTTAATGTGCATCGGGCGGAAACCGAGTTGATCGCCGCTAAATTGGACATGGTGTCCGCCATCGCGAAGGTCTTTCGGCAATATGGGATCAAAGTCTATCTCAGTATTAATTATGCCGCGCCGCTTGAATTAGGCGGATTGGCGACCGCCGACCCTTTGGATGACCGGGTGAAGGCCTGGTGGCGGGCGCAAGCGGCAAGGGTGTATCAGGCGATTCCCGACTTGGGTGGCTTTTTAGTCAAAGCCGATTCGGAACATCGTCCCGGACCCTTTACTTACCAGCGCAATCATGCGGATGGCGCCAACATGCTGGCTGCAGCCGTACAGCCTTTTGGCGGGGTGGTGATCTGGAGGTGCTTTATCTACAATTGCGGACAGGATTGGCGGGACCGGACTACCGATCGGGCCAAAGCGGCTTATGAACATTTTCAACCGTTAGACGGAAAATTTGCCGCCAATGTCATCTTACAGGTTAAAAACGGACCGATGGATTTTCAAGTCCGCGAACCGGTTTCCCCCTTGTTTGGCGCGATGCCGCGAACCAATCAACTATTGGAGCTGCAAATCACTCAGGAATATACCGGTCAGCAGGTCCATCTTTGTTATCTGGTCCCGCAGTGGAAGGAGGTCCTGGACTTCGACACCCGGGCTTGCGGGGCGGACACGACGGTGAAACGGATTGTTGCCGGTTCGTTATTCAAGCGGCGGTATGGCGGTATGGCCGGGGTGGCGAATATCGGTACTGACCCTAACTGGACCGGCCATACTTTGGCCCAGGCGAATCTGTTTGGCTTTGCCCGTCTTGCTTGGAATCCGGACTTATCCGCCGAGCAAATTACCACCGAATGGGTGCAAGGCACTTTCGGCGCCGACCCGACGGTGGTGGCGACCATCAATCGGATCTTACTGGAAAGTTGGCATATTTATGAGAATTATACGGCGCCGTTGGGAAGCGGCTGGATGGTCAATCCCGGCCACCATTACGGACCGAATGTGGACGGTTATGAATATTCCCGCTGGGGGACTTATCACCGGGCCGATCATACCGGCATTGGCGTTGACCGGTCGGTAGGGAGCGGCACCGGATACGCCGGCCAGTACTTTGAGACGAATGCGGCGCGGTATGAGACGAACGCCACCTGTCCCGAGGAATTATTGATGTTTTTTCACCATGTCCCCTATACCCATGTCCTCAAAAACGGGAAAACCGTGATTCAACATATTTATGACACACATTTTGAAGGGGTGGAGCAGGTTAAAGAGTTGATCAAAAGTTGGGAGGGGTTAAAAGACAAGCTTGAGCCCCAACCCTATGCATCGGTGCTTCAGCGGCTTAACCAACAACTGGAACACGCCGTCGAGTGGCGGGATGTAATTAATGCGTATTTCTTCCGGAAATCCGGCATTCCGGATCGTTTCGGCAGGAAGATTTATTAAAAACAGGCATGAGGCAAAAATAAAGTTAAAAAATCAAATTTTTACCAAATCCCTATTAATGTTTAATCAGTTATTAATCTTGATTTGTTATAAATAAACCCGATTAAATATTTGAGGGGGAATGGTGATGAATCGACCGGGAATGCGTTTAATGCAAAGATGGGGCTGGTTAACGCTGACGTTTTTATTGGGGATTGGTTCCAACGGGATACTATTAGCCAAAGATGTAGACCAAACGGTTAGCATTAGTAAATATAAAATAACGATGGACCTGCGTTACTATGTTCCGCCGACCGGTAACAACAGCGCTGCTTTTCCCAATGGTTTTCCGACCGGTTATGGTTCGGGTTTAACTTTAAAAGATATCAAACCCGACGGCACAATCGAATTTTACGGTTTGACCGATCGAGGTCCCAACGGCGATGGCCCGGCATGTATCCAAGACGGCCGTATGTCTACCGCCAAATTTTTTCTCACCCCGCAATTTGTCCCGCAAATCGGGATTATCACCTTGAAAAACGGTCGGGCCGAAGTGACCGGAAAGCTGACAATTAAAGATGCCGCCGGCGATCCGGTCTCCGGTTTGCCGGTGGGACCCGACCAGGTTGGCTTTACAAATGAA
>JASFQO010000123.1:0-6732 GCA_050115405.1 Bacillota bacterium | reverse complement strand
AGACGGTAAGACCAGCGGTAGCGTGAATTACTATATAAAAGGTTTGTTTATCAAAAGTGTATAGCAAGTATATACTTTGCCGTCAATTATCGGTCTTGACGGAGTGATTTACGCGCAAGTGATTGCTGATCTCTTAACTACCGTATTGGCGGCTCTAGTTGCGGCGAATTTGCAAAAACAGATAAAGGTTTTGGTAAATTATGAAATGACAGAAAGGAGGAAAGTAATCGAAAATTAAAAATTGGCGAATGATTTCTTGCTCAAAAAATTTTTTAAATTAGAAAGGAGAACAAAATGTTTGGAAACTTGACCCCCGCGGCAGAGGCGCTGGCAAAATTTAAGGAGTATTACATTACTGTTTGGCCGGTGCTCATAGTAATTCATATTTTGGCAATAGTTACATTTATATGCCTATTTAAAAAGACCTCAAACTCTGATAAAGTCATCTCGGCGGTCCTGGTTTTTTTATGGCTATGGGACGGGATAGTGCATCAAGGTTTATTGGCTGCCTATCCTCCGCTTATTTGTGATTCAGGGGTTGCTGATGTTATATCATGGAGTTATCAAATCCAATCTTACTTTTAATTACGTCAAAGGCTCCTGGAAATCATGGTTGGGCGTGTCTTATATGGTTTATGCGTTAATCGGATATTTAATAATCGGCACTTTACTCGGGCATCCTTTCACAAAAGGTGGAGTCTTTTTTGCGAGTATTTGCGCTTTTGATTGCTTTACTTGCGGTTTATTAATGATGTCCGATAAGAAAACCCCAAAGTATCTGATAATTATTCCTCTGTTATGGTCGCAGGTCGGGGGCTTGCTTGCGATGTTCGCCTGGCATATTTGGGATGATTTTGGACTGGTTTCATCGGGAATAATCGCTACGATTATCGTTTTGTTCCGGAATACCAAATCATCTGAGCTGAACAACCGAGGTATTACACGCTTAGAGTAATAAAAATCATAGGTATAACCGTATTATTTTGGCTGAAAATGGAAAGGATGTGATTTGGATTAGGTTTTAAAATGGGAGTGTGAAACATCATCTGAGAAGAATGTGGAATTATACGAAGGACTATGGCAAAGACAAGAAAAACAAAATATGGCTTCGGTAGGAAGAAGGAAATAAATATGAATTTTAAATTTATCAGAGCGGTAATGCTCAATCAAAGAGCAGGAAACAAAGCGGATATCGTGTTACAAAGCTTAAAAATTAGGGAAGGAGAAGTGATAGCCGATATTGGATGCGGAGGTGGTTTTTTCAGCTTTGAATTTTTAAATAAAGTTGGAGAAGGGGGAAAAGTGTTTGCTGTGGATATTGATGAGCAGATGTTGCAATATATCAATCAAAAAGCCGGAAAAGAGGGACGGCGTAATCTAATTACCGTTTTGGCCGAAGAAGGAGCGCTTTTTTTGCCGGAATCCAGTTGTGATCTGTTCTTTTTGAGAAATGTGTTTCATCATTTGCCGGAACCTGGTAAATATTTCAGGCAACTTAAAAAAAGTTTAAAGCCGGAGGGTCGGATTGCCGTCATTGATTATCAAAATAAAAAAGGGTGTGGCTTTATTCATTTATTCGGACATCGTCTCGTTTTGGAGGAAGAAATTTGCAACATAATGATTGAGGCAGGTTTTAGACTTATCGAAACCTTTAACTTTTTGCCGGGGCAATCGTTTAATATTTTTGCCTTAGACGTGAAGATGTGATCTAAAAAAAATAAAGAAAATAATTTTCTTTGAATTAAAAGGGCTGGAGTTATCAAATCACTCTCAGCCCTTTTTATCCTACCGTCAGCTCATCAATTCGGATTTCACTTGTTGGATATCATTGGGTGCGGCGGGTGCGGCCGGGGTATAGTATCTTTTTTGGACGGCCGTCTGATAAAGTTGATACTGCCGTTGTTCATCCTGGTTTCTCATTTGTTGGAAGGTGGAACGTAATTCCGGGCTGCCGGTTTCGGCAATGATGTTGGCATAGGTGGACAGGCTGCCTTTGATCATCGCAAGATAGTCGTTGACCATATCTTTTTCATTCATAAGTTGGACCTCCTATTGTAAAAATGTCATCAGTTTTTGTTTGGATTGTCGCGCCGCCATGGCGTCTTGTTGAAACATCTGCTTGAGCTGGTTGTCATTGCAATTTTGGGCATACGCGTCCAGTTTGTTGGCTACTGTTTCATGGGCGCCGATTATATGGCGGAGGTTCTGAAGTTCCATTTGGGTTAATTGGGTCAAAAATTCCACTCCTTTCAGGTTGTGACTTGTCAATAGTTTTAGCTTAAAATTTTATTTTATTCATTCCACAATTCAAGTTGAGGAGAAGCCTTGCGGCAGTTGTTTTCATAGTAAGCCGGACGTGTCGATTCTTCGGGTTTTCCCCGGAATAAACGATGCCGGTTCTGCCCGAATTACAAACCTCGGTCATTCTTCATGAACGCTCTAAAAAAATATTTGTGTGTTCGACTTGACAATAGAGTACAGCTATATACTTTATTTATAGTGTATAGCTGCTATATTGTTTTGGCTAAAAATGGAAAGGATGTGATTGGGACCAGGTTTTTATAAATGAGAGTGTGAAATACCATTTTATAAAGTAGAACGGAGTGAATTTAATTGATCAAATTCATACTCAAGTATAGGGTGGCAATTATAGTCGTAGCCCTTGCTTTGATGGCTTTTTTCGGTTCCCAGATCAAAAAAATGGGCAAGGATGTCAGCATCAACAGTATGTTGCCTGCGGATAACCCGGATTTCATTTATGCGGAAAAAATGGAAGATCTTTTTGGAGCGACCGATCAGTTCGTCATCGGCGTCCGCTTTCCGGATACGGTTTATACAATGAAAAACCTGACCGTGGTGAAAGAAATTTCCGATTATCTGGAAAATATGCCACAGATCAATAAAGACGACGGGAGACTTGACCTTATCGGGGCTTGTCTGCACCGCGTTGGATGAAGAGGATTATTATCTCAAACTTAGCGGGGAATACGCTTTAACCGACGAGCTGCATTTGACCTGCGGATTGCTCTTTTTTGACGGCGACGCCGACGGGACGTTCGGGCAGTACCGGGATCAGGACGGGTTTTTGGTGAAGTTGAAGTACTCGTTTTAGGAGAAAATTATCTAGCGATCCGCTATAAGAAGATGATTAAAGGAGATATTAAAATATGTCGGAATGAGAACCGGTACGGGAAAGATAAAGGTATTCATCATCCGCTGTGTAGATTAATAACCAGTCCGGAAGAATATGACATTCCCGATAACCTTTGAAATTTCCGACTAAAAGATGGTCTTTATTTCGTTTAGGCAGTTTTTTTTGTTCCATCAAATTAATTATAACTGTTTTTAATAAAGATAAGTCGAGTCCGCGTTTTTCAAGCTGTTTTAAGTCTTTTTTGAATTGGGTAGAGTATTTTGCAATTAGCATTATATACCTAACTCCCTAAATAGTTCGTCCGGGGTTGCCGCGCCGCCCGTTTTGGTCTCTTTCATTTGTTCGATTTCAGCCATCGCCGCCAAAGTAGTAGCGTTTGGTTTTGGCTGGACCAGGTCGAACGGTAAACCGCCAACCATTATTGATTTGTTTAGGAACATGTTGACTGCGTCGGTAATCGTTATTCCAAAACTAGCAAATAACTTTTCAGCCTCGGTTTTGGTTTCCGGATCGATTCGGATATATAAATTTGCGCTTTTTGCCATATAAAAAACCCCCTTCCTTGTTTAGTACATTTATTGTATCACAATGTATATACAAACGCAATATAAAAATTGAATTGTAGGGTCTAACTGAAAAGTTGGGCCTTTTTACTATTATGTCTGAAATTTTGTCTGGCCCGGCGGGAGTTTGCAACCTGTTAATCTCCGGTCTCCTGACTCAGCATCGGTTTTACCGGAATGTATTCCAATTGCGCAGGTAAAAATGTTTGTCTTGAAAGGTAATTTCCTTAAGCAGTTGCCGGTCAATCAGGTTTTGAACCGTTTGCCAGTCGGAACGCGCCTTGCGTAAAAATTCCCTAACTGCGGCTTCGGTCATAGGATGGACGGCAGTAATATTTAGAAGATCCTGGACAGCATTACCGGTAAACGCAAAATTTTCACCTTCACTGTTAATTAATAATTCCACTTTGTCAGGTAATACCCGATTGAACGTTTGATAGGCCGAGGTGAGTGTTTCCGGTGCGGGAGGTTTTACCCAACTGCGCGCGGGTGGCCGAATCGGGATTGCTAAATAGGCTTTGGACATTTGGAGTTCGGCTAAAAAGACCGCTAAACGGTTAAGCGCTTCCGGTTGGTCGTTGACCTTATCTACCAGCATGGTTTCGCTAACCAGAGTTCCGCCAAAAGAGCCGGCAAATTCTTTTATTCCTTGCAAGATCGTGTCCCAACGGAGTTTGGGGGCGGGAATGTTCAGCCGGCGCCAAATTGGTTCATCCCGGGTGTCAATTTTTAATGAGACCCAATCAACCTGGCTGAGAGCGGTTTTAACGGCGTCGTCTCCAATTAACGAGGCGTTGCTGATTACGGCGAGCTTAAAACCGGTTTTTTTAAGTAAATTGATTGTGGCGCCGAGGTTACTGTCCAAAGTGGGTTCTCCATCCGCGACAAAAGTTAAAAAATCAATTGTTTCGCCATACTTGCCCGCTTGTTTCAGTTTGGCGCGGACGGCGGCGTCGAGTTTTTCAGGTTCATAAAAGGGACGGCGGTTGTGACTTAAATTGACGGTCGGTCCTAATTGACAATAGGCGCAAGAGTAGGAGCAATTTTTATAGGGAATATTGTTGATTCCAACGCTTCGCCCCAGGCGGCGCGATGGTACCGGTCCAAATATTAACAATTAATAATCCTCCTGAATATAATCATATGCCCAAAATAAATATTAACAGTACCGTCTTTCAAAGTCAAGTCAAGCATAAAAATTACTCGTGGTCATAAATATGGAAAGTCTTGTTTCTAAACTCCGTAATAGGAAGCGGTGAATGTATGATGTTACCAACTTGTAACATTATTTGAACTTGACAAATGTTAAGAAAGTGGTAAATTAAATATGTATTGTTAGGAAAAACTAACTATATTAGACGATAACAGGGTAAGTTGTCGGTTATATGGGTTTGCGGCGATGTGGGAACCGTCGGTTAGCGCTGCGGGTGGCTGAATTCGGCAAGGCGCAAAAGTAAAGATCATTACAGATCGATCGTTAATGGCTGGCGTAAAGGTTTTTATTTTATTCAAATAAAGTTAGCATCAACTAACATTGTTGGCCTTAAAAAATTTGCCCGCCGCAAATTTAAAGGAGGAATTGGATTGGCCGTTTTGAGTTCGCAATATCTGGAGCGGGTATTGCATAGTTTTTCAGAAAGTCTGTTATTTCCGGTAATTTTAGGTCTGGTTGCCTTTTTGATCTGGGTTTTGGTGGAGTTGGGAGTATTGCTTGCTGAGTATCGGCAGCGCCGGAAGGATGCTCAGAAGTTTAACAGTCGGCAGTTGTTGCGGGAAATCGCGGGAGGCAAAGCACAGGCTGCCGGCGCCAAATTGGCGCAACGGATTGCTGTCGGCAACTGGCCGGAAACTGTCAAGGGGATTGTCACCGCCTGGGAAACGGCTTCCCAGGCGGCGCCGGGAATGTGTCAAGTGTTCGCCCGACGTTTGTGGGAAGCGGAAGAACAAAAACGGGGGCGGGCTTTGGAAAGAGTGGAAATGTTGGCCAAATTGGGGCCGATTTTGGGCCTGATGGGGACGTTGATCCCGCTGGGCCCCGGTCTGGCGGCGCTGGGCAACGGCGATGTGGCCGCATTAGCCCAGGCGGTAGTGATTGCTTTTGATACGACAGTATCGGGATTGGCAGTCGGGGGCGCGGCTTTTGTCATTGCTAAAGTGCGCCGGCGTTGGCAGACGGTATTTTTGGCCGATTTGGAGATTGTCTTGGAAGCATTGGTGGAGGAGGCGACGGCGCATGTTGCGTAACCGGCTGCGACCACGAAAACCGGTCGGCGACGAAGGATTGGACCCGATGGCGGCGCTGGCCAATTTACTCGATATCATGCTCGTCTTTGCCTGCGGCCTGATGGTGGCCTTGGTCTTATCCTGGCGTTTGCAAAACGTGCTGTTTGACCCCACGGTCTCACCGCAGCAAAAAAAGCAAATGTTGCAGGCAGTGCAAAAGATGGTCCAAGTTGAAAAAGGCCGCCGTTTGCAACAAATGCCCGATTTAGCAGGCCAGGGCGGGGGCGCAGCGGGATATAACGAGATGGGGACAGTGTTTCGCGACCCCAAGACCGGTAAATTATTTATGGTCAAAAAAAGCCGACAATGATTCAGGAGTATTGAAATTTAATGCAAAAATTGTTTGGGAAGCTGTTATTGGCGCTATTTACGATGTTGATGGGCGTTAGCGCGGCGGCCGGGCCGGTGTTTGCCGCCACCGGCGCTAAAATAGTGTTTGTCTTCGACCGGGCGCCGGGCTATGACGCGGTTTTGCTAACCGCCCGCGACCGTCTGGACTATCCATTGGAAATAAAAATCCTGAAAGAATTGGACCGGCGGGTATTGGCGGCCGAGTTGGAATCCGCCCGGGTGGCGATGGTCGTAACTCACGGGGATGATCTTTCCGGTTTGGAAGCATTTCGGGAAATTTTTGATCGGTTTAAGGCGCAAGGCGGTAAAGTCGTACTTCTCGACGTACCCTATGACCGGACCATCGCCAATATTGATCCGACCGGACACCCCGCTATTTAT
>JASFQO010000122.1:0-6740 GCA_050115405.1 Bacillota bacterium | reverse complement strand
ACTGAGTTTCGCTCCCAATGAATAACCGTCGGATTTAAGCGTCACAAAATCCGATTCCACTTTTAGATTCCGATAATTTATAAAGACGTCCAGCATCGGAAGGGGGTGATAAGACACACCCAGACCGATATTCGTGATCTTGGAGCTATTATCGGTGTCGTGATCGTTAGTCGCGCGGACCAAAAGCGGTATCAAAGCGGACCCGAAAAATGTGACTTTGCCTAACTTTGATTCTACCCCCACGCCGCCAACCAGACCGGTAACCGAAGTCCTTCCCATGCCGGGACGGTTATCGTCTTCAAACCGATATCCTTGCAATCCCCCTAAAAGCTGCGCCTTCAAGATTCCCGGTCCCAATTCACAACCGGTTTTCAAGCCGTAACTGGAAAACGCGGCGTTATCCAGGTCGGTTTGGCCGTACTCCAGATAAATTCGGGTGGTAATCAAATTCAATTCCCCGTTTAACATGACCATAGTGGCGGAATCGGAATAATTGGCCTCAGAACCATAATCAGCGGTAAAATCAAACTCGCCCGTCGCGGCGCTGGCCCCAAAGAGCAACTCGGCTGATGCCAGACCAGCATAGGAAAACAATAGACCAAAGGTTAAAACGAGTATCATAAACTTTTTCATACAATTACCTCCAAGTGGTTAACTCAAATAAATTCAAAACAGCAATATGTTTTACAAAACTATTCCACACCTAAAATGGAAATTCCTACCACTGGTTTGCTTTATATAAAAAAAATAAAAATATCTCCGCTCCCGCCCAAACCAATAGTACCGCTATCTCAAGATCCATACCACCTGGGTCCCCCGTTACAATTCCCGTGGCGCCTTCCAATGAGAAAAGCCACTTCAAAATTTCTTCTTTAATAAACCAAGCCTAAAAATTAGGCAGGCAGCGCCCGAAATTATTTCCATAATATTTAATTTTTGTTACATAATTACAGTTGTGTGATATAATTATTGATGGTACTACCTGATTAGAACTGTAAAATGATGAAAGGAGTGTAATCTTTGAAAAGAAGAAACTCGAAAAAACTGGTTGTTTTGGCAGTATGCTTGCTATCGGGAATTATAATGGTAAACAATTTTGTCCGGCCAAATAACCAAACAATCAACGCCGCCAATAATTTTTCTGTTGATTATACCCAGTATGATTGGGGTTCCGGAGCCACCGTGAGCGTAACAATCACCAATAAAGGTTCGTCCGCAATTAACAGTTGGACTTTGGGGTGGACCTTCTCCGGCAACCAGAAAATTGCGAACATGTGGAACGCCAGCTTTACCCAGAGCGGAACTTCCGTCACTGCCACCAATCAGTCATATAACGCCACCATCGCGGCAAACGGCGGAAAAGTAAGTTTCGGTTTCAATATTTTATATAGTGGCTCGAATGCCAAACCCACCGGTTTTACATTGAACGGCAGCACGAGTTCATCCCCATCGCCGTCGCCATCGCCAACAGTTACGGCTACTGCTACAGCCACAGCCACAGCGACCGGTACAATTGCCTCAGCGACCCCAACTCCCACTGCCTCCGGTACGTCCCCAGCATCGGACTTGCCGGTCCCTTCCGGCGACAATAATGTTGCCCAGCCATCGGGAAGCGCCGGGGGTTTGAAGGTGCTCAACTGGGCGGGTTTTAAAGGCGCGGTATCCTATAGCTTTGACGACGCCAATTCATCCCAGATATCCAACTGGACGGCACTCAACGGCCTGGGGGTACACATGACCTTCTATCTCCAGACCAACAAAAGTGAAGCCTCAAACAGCATCTGGGCCCAGGCCAAAGACGCCGGTCATGAACTCGGCAACCACACCCACAGCCATGCGCAAAACGGTTCCGGCAGCGACATTGATACCGCCACGAACTATATTAAGCAATGGTTCGGTGTCACGCCCTTAACCATGGCAGCGCCATACGGCAACTACAGCTATGTGAGCCTTGCCCAGTCGCGGTTCCTGATTAACCGTGGAGTCGCAGGCGGTTCGATTGCGCCCAACGGCAGCGCCAACCAGTATAACCTGCCTTGTTATATTCCGACAACCGGCGCGTCGGCAAGCGCTATGACCAGTACGATCAGTTCGGCCCGAAGCGCGGGCAATTGGCAGATTGTGACGATCCATGGGTTCACAGGCGGCAGCGACGGCGCATACCAGCCGATCGCTATCGGCGAGTTCACCAGCCATGTAAAAACTGTCAAGAATTTCGGCGACATGTGGATCGATAGCGTCATCAACGTCGGCGCCTACTGGATTGCGCAGAAATTGTTTGCGTCGCTTTCTCCCACTAATTCCGGTAGCGATATCGTTTACAAATGGACACTGCCGGACCATTTTCCCAGTGGTCAATACCTGCGGGTAACCGT
Source organism: Bacillota bacterium (assembly GCA_050115405.1). GTDB lineage: Bacteria > Bacillota > UBA4882 > UBA8346 > UBA8346 > DATCLA01. Next base: position 4,365 of record JASFQO010000122.1, on the reverse strand, counting down.
CGACGGTGGTACTCTCAAACAAAACAACCAGACGCTTAATTGGGATAGTCACGGCTATTATGAAATTTCTTTGGATGCGGGTTCACTCACCATATCTCCCTGAGTAGTACAATAACTAAAGGTAGTACCAACGGAACTTTACAGTCGGACTTCTGCGGGTTAGTTTAAAATCACTATTTCTTAAGTTAACATCGGTCGGTACCGGTAAAATTTGACGATAAACAAATTGCGTCCCCGCCAGAGGAGCCCATAGCAAAAGTCGGAGAATGAATTTCTCCGGCTTTTGACTTAAAGATTGTAAATATGCCCTCTCAGCGAAAGTAACAACGATATTTTTGTGTTATAATTGACAAATATTGGAAATAATTATATGATTATACTGAACAAGAAAATTCATCATCATTTTAACAAATATAATTTATAATCAATCAAGAAATCGTGAAATCGGACCCGCAAAATACGAGGGGGGATTAAAAATGGGAAGAAAAAATAATTTCATGGCGTTGCCAATCTGGTTATTATTGGGATTAATAATGGTCGGCGGATTGACTCAATATAATCAACTCTCTGTCCAGGCCGCCAATGAGAAAATTACCAGTTATACCGTTAATTATGATGTTCAAGCCGATTGGGGCACCGGAGCGGTTGTCAACGTCACAATCAAAAACACCGCCGCCACCGCTATCAACGGTTGGGACCTGACGTGGACTTTTCCCGGCAATCAAAAAATTACCGCCATCTGGAATGCCATTTGTTTCCAAAACAATACCGGGGTAACCGTGAAAAACCACGCCTACAACAAGTGGATCGCGGCCGGAGCCTCGCAAAATTTTGGTTTTGTCATCATTTACAGCGGGACCAATAACAAACCTGTCAGCTTCACCTTGAACGGCGCTACAATTTCAACAGCAACGGCGACGCCTACCCCTACGGCAACTACGCAAGCTACCGCCACACCCACAACTACTATGAGCGCCACTGCTACTGCGACTGCCACTACTACCAACAGTAATTACAAAAATCCTGACGATTATATCAATCAAACAACAGTAACCGTTTTAAATGCAAGCGTAGTGGATATTTACAAACGCACCGCCGAATTTCAGGGGTTGGTCAAAAGCTGCACCAAAGTCGCTTACGCCTATGCCGATCCTGAAGAAAACGCCACTGCATACAGAAATACCAATAAGGAAGGCGCATCATCCTTCGCCGCTTATATTTTTGGCTATGACAGCACCACCACAACGGAATTTTTAAACGCTAAAAAATATGTGCCCTACATTTTAAACAAATTATATTATGACTCCAAGTTACGGAGTACCTGGTATCAGACACTCGCTACCAAAAATGACGGCGTCTATATTATCCTGGAGAAAGCTGCAAATATGGACGGCTGTTGTGGCGTCAAATTCGGCAATATCAACGATGGTTTCGGCATGCGGCTCGGCGCCGGATGTATGTCCGTTGATTATGGCCGCCATGTTCTGTTCCATGAAATGTCCCATTGCATCTGGGATTCATCGGCGACCACCAATGATTTTTATGTCGGGGTTGACCCGCGAACCAATATTAATTATGGTACCGGCACCCTGATTACATTATTCAACAAACTTTATGATAATTCAATTAGAAGCAATACCTTTTATTCCGGGACTTACGGGTGGGACTACTCCCATGAAAACTTCGCCGAAAGCGCAGCCAAATTCTTGACCAAAGACTTTCGGACGAAGCTGCTGGAGAATGACCCGGTAGTCTATAATATTATGAGCCAAATCTATACCGAATTCAACTTTTAACCGGGGAGACCGCCTTCCAAATGGTCGATATCCGCTCCCGGATGGCGCGCTCTCTTCATGACACATGAATTGACAACTTCTTCAAGTCAGATTTCCTTGTCAGCCGCCGCGCCCCGTTAATGCTAACGGGGCACGGGGCATGAGTCAGGAGGCGGTTCTGAGAGATCTGGCGCGCGCCGCAGGTGTCATCGGACAGAACGAGGACTATGTTGACCTGGCTGTAAGCGGTTCTACTCTTGCAACGATATGTAATCAATACTATACACGTCAATCAGGCTCGGTCAAAGTCAAGGTCCTGATCATGGACGGTGGAGGAATCGATATGATTTTTGCCGGTGGTTCCCAATCCCAAGCCCAAAAGAATGTTGATACCTTCAAACAGTTCCTGTCCAGAGTAAAGAGTGACGGCACTGTTCAACAGATTATAGTCCATTTAACATTTATCAGAGGCTTCTTGATTTTACAACCACGTTCCATAAGGAGTGATTGCTGAGAGAGACGCCGTCGGCTCCAAACTGAAGCGCTTCAATCATCTGTCGCTCGGTGGCAATCAATCCCGCCAGGATCACCGGCTGTCGAATCTGAGTTTTCAAAGCCGCCACAATTGAAGGGGCGATCCCCGGCATAATCTCCACCGCATCCGGGTTGTTCTCCCGAATACTTTCAACGGATTGAGCAAAGGAGCGGGTATCAATTAAAAAGACCCGCTGAATGGTTTGCAGCCCTTCCTTTTTAGCGGACCGGATGGCCGGACCCTTGGTGGATACTATTCCGGCCGGTTTGACATGGTGTTGGATAAAACGAATCGCTTCGCTGTCGTTGGTTGCAGGCAAAAGAAACAACGTGGTGATCGCTACAAAGTTTGGATATTTTGGTAATGAAGCCACCAAGACCTTACATGGAACCAATGTAACACCTGATAACATCGAAAGAGCATGCGAGGCATCACTTAAAAGACTCAATACTGATTACATCGACGTCTACCAGCTTCATGAGTGGAATTTATTAATAGCTGATGTCGAATCACAGTTGAAAAAATTCTTCTTCATTAATCAAACCCAACCTTAAGATATATTTTTTATAAAATTCCATCACGCTGATTCTCTCGGATTTCTTAGCACGCTCCGTTGAATCTGCTTCTTTGACAGGACTTCGTGACATTTCTGTCCGTGCCCTTGCATTGCAATCTGACAAACCAAAGCAGAAAATGACAGGAATAAATCGTTTGGGTAAGATAAAATAAATGCAGTCAAAAGAAAGAAACGATTCTATGGAAACACAAAAAGTATGTTGTTTTGAATTGGAAGGATCTTATGAAGAAATAGTAAAGCAGATTGCAAAACAGGCTGATAAAACAAGCTTTTTATGTCGACGCTTAATTTTTTTACAAAGGAAGATGGGAAAGATGCCTTAACAGGAGAAGCAGTTAATAAAAAAAAGCAGCAAAAGAATTCTTTGAATTTATTCCGTTACAAGTATAGATGACAATTAAACTAATTTTCCCATTCTCAACTTTAAAATTTATATATTCATAACCTATATCATCAGTTCCATATGAATAAAATCCTTCTTCTGGTTCCACATTTCCATATTGTTGAACAAACTTTTCAACAGAATCTCCAATTCCTATCCCTTTTTTAGTTCTATATTTATCATCAGATGTTGAAATACATGTCATTATAGGTGGCTTCTCAGAAACTGATGTATTTTTTTCCATAATAGTTGCAAATGTAAACTCCGCTTTTTCATACACCCATGTATCGAAATAAATCAACGTTGTATCAGAATGACGAGAAGTTTGAATGTCTCTTCTTTCTTTTCTAATTGGTCTTCCAAAAACCTCAATTACTTTTTCGACAGATGAATCTAAAGAAATGCCAGAAACAGTCAACTCTGCTTCATATTCTTTCATTACCCATTCATCCTCTTTCAATTCGGAACTTACCTCCACTTTTTCAACAATAAATGGCGTAGCGACTTGATTATTTTCGGTTATATTTATATTTTGATGAGCGTTTTCGATTTGGTGATTTTTATCAGCCATTCCTGTTTTGTAATTTTTATCAGCCATTCCTTTTTGGAAAAAATAAATTAAACACAAAACTAAAACTAAACCAATAATCAAACCAAATATTAACCAAATCTTTTTAAACATTGACTTTCTCCTCCAACTTAGCGGCCCCGGATGGCCGCGGACAATTCGAGCCTTACATCTAACTGTTGCGATATGGGTCGATATCTTCTTTCCGCAACCGTACCACTTATTTGAACTCGCGTAAACCATTTTGAATCGTAATACATTGCTTCATTTTTTTAAGGGAATACCCATGCGACCCGACATGTCACATAACGTCCGACGTCCGCCACATCGTTTGCCCTCTTGCGCAGGCTAAATCTTAATGACACTTCGACTTATGGTTAAACAAGCCGCCGGGTCTTATAGGACTTGGGCAAAACGATGTGGTGCGTCCGCTCCTTATTTTATAAAACTTTTCACCTTTTCAATCGTCCGCTTCAAAAAATCCATCATTATTTCTTTTATAATTATTACTTTAGATATACTTTCATA
>JASFQO010000121.1:0-6743 GCA_050115405.1 Bacillota bacterium | reverse complement strand
ATTTCAGCATGGTCAATACCGGATTAGGGGCGGTTTTCCCCAGGCCGCACAAGGAACCGTCTTTGACCGCTCCGGCTAAGTCCTCGATCACTTCCAAATCTTCCGGCCGTCCCTCGCCATCGACCGCCCGTTGTAGCATCTCCAGCAACCGTTTGGTGCCTTCGCGGCACGGGACACATTTTCCGCAGGATTCATTCTGGGTAAAGTTCATAAAGAAACGGGCGACCTCCACCATACAGGTATTCTGGTCCATGACCACCAATCCGCCGGAGCCAATCATCGCCCCCACCGAGAGCAATGAGTCAAAGTCCAGTTTCAGATCCAGATGTTCTTCGGTCAGGCAGCCGCCGGACGGGCCGCCAATCTGCACCGCTTTAAACTTTTTGCCGTCCCGTAAACCGCCGCCAATCTCAAAGACAATCTGCCGCAAAGTAATCCCCATCGGCACTTCGATCAGTCCGGTGTTGGCCACCTGACCGGTCAGGGCAAAGGTTTTGGTCCCGGCGCTTTTGGCAGTACCGATACCCTTGAACCAGGCCGCGCCCTTCGTAATGATCTTCGCCACATTTGCAAAGGTCTCCACATTATTAATCAGAGTCGGCTTACCCCACAAACCGGATTGGGCCGGAAACGGCGGCTTCGGCCGGGGCATACCCCGTTGCCCTTCGATGGAAGCCAGTAAAGCGGTTTCCTCGCCACAGACAAAAGCGCCCGCCCCTTCTTTAATCTTAATATCAAAGGAAAAATCCGTCCCCAAAATATTGGCGCCCAGCAACCCCTGTTCCCGGGCGGCCTGGACGGCAATCTTCAATCGTTTCACCGCCAGCGGGTACTCCGCCCGGACGTAGATATACCCTGTATCCGCGCCGACCGCAAATCCGGCCACCGCCATTCCTTCGAGGACTTTGTGAGGGTCCCCCTCCATCACGCTGCGGTCCATAAACGCACCGGGGTCGCCCTCGTCGCCATTACAGACAACATACTTATGATCGCCGGTAGCCACGCGGGTCGCTTCCCATTTAAAACCGGTCGGGAAACCGCCGCCGCCCCGGCCGCGCAAACCCGATTCCAGAATCTCTTTGCAGACATCGGCCGGCTGCTTTTCGGTAATCGCCTGCGCCAACGCCTGATAACCGCCGTCCGCGATATATTCCCGGATGTCTTCGGCGTCGATCGTGCCGCAGTGGCTTAACACATTCCTGGTCTGGTGCTTATAAAACGGAATATCGGATTCCCTAACAAACCTTTCACCGGTCACCGGATGCTTATAAAGCAACCGTTCCACCGGACCTTGCCCTTCCAGTAACGCCGTAACGATCTCCGGCGCGTCCTCCGGTTTCACTTTGGTATATAAGATTCCGGCCGGCTCCACCCGGACCAGGGGCCCCATTTCACAAAAACCGTGGCAACCACTCTTCACTACCGTGGTCCCGGTTTTCTCTGCTTCCAGTAACATTTGCACCGTAATATAGGCGCCGCGTCGGGCCACTTCCGCCTGAATTTTTTCGTAGACCAGCAGCGAGCCGTTGGCCACACAGCCGGTCCCGGCACAAATCAAAACCCGGGCGGCTTCCCGCTCAAAACCCTTCTTCCAGGTTTGTTGCAATTCTTCCAGTTGGGCGCGGGATTTAATCATACCTTGTCACCTTCCTCCGCTAAAATCTGATCGAAAATAATATCCACCGCTTCCGGGGTCATTTGCCCGTAAATCTTGTCGTTAATCATCATTACCGGGGCTAAACCGCACGCTCCCAGGCATGAGACCGTCTCGACCGTAAAACGCAAATCTTTGGTAGTCTGTTGTTCTTTTTGCAGGCCAATTTTTTGGCGGACCGCCGCCCGCACCGGGTCGGACCCCCGCACGTGACAGGCGGTGCCGTCACAAATTTTGATCACATACTTTCCTTTGGGTTCTAAGGAAAACTGGGCGTAAAATGTCGCCACCCCATAAACGGTCGCCGGCGCCAGATCCATCGCCATCGCGATATACGTTAAAATTTCTTCCGGCAAGTAACGGTATTCTGCTTGCACCTCCTGCAAGATCGGGATGAGCGCCGCCGGCGCTTTGCCATGGCGTTCAATCACTTCGTTGACTTTCTCGAATTTACGGACTTCACGCATTAATGTAACAACCTCCTTCTTTTTTAGCTTTTAGAAATATTGGACTATAACCTCTTTGCCGCGCTTTTGCAGCAGCTCCACTATTTCCTGAACCACCTGCATTTTTAACGTGGCGTTAAGGGGCAAGTCCGGATTTTGATGAGCCGGGTTAACCGCCCTACCTACCAAAAACCGTATCTGGTCACTCTCCAGTAATAACCGGGATAACGTTACCGCGCCATTATCCTGCTCCGGCAATTTTTCCGTAGTCTGATAGTGGCGTAAATACTTCAAAGTTTGACTGACGGTAATAATCCCTTCGGTAACTAACTCCATTCCTGGCAAATAACCCGTAGGCGGCACTGCCGGGTCGAGCTGTTCCAAATTGACCCGGATCTTCCGCTTTAAATATTTGGCGACGATATTACCGGTGGTCCCGCCACAAATCACCCGTTTGCCCGGTTCTTCCATGATTAACCGCGCCAGTTTCGCGTCATCCGCCGGATTGCGGGGCGGTCCCAAAGCAACCGTCAGCGTTTGTGGGTAACGGACTTTAACTGCTAAAACACTGGTATCATCACCGGGTTTACCGGCATATAACTGTTCGCAGGCATTCAACAACCAACGGCTCCACTTTTCCGCATTTGGATTATCGCCCGCCAATCGTTCCAAATACTCCGCGACATTCTCCCACTGCCACCCCAGGTTTAAAATCTCCCCGATTCCGGCATGAATCACCCCGTCGGAAACCGCCAGCAAAGCATCTCCCGGCCGCATCCGCAAACGAGTTTCTTTAATTTGTTTGCCACAAAGCTCCACAGGCTGAGCGTCGAGTTTGCAAATCTTTCCCTGGTCCAAATAGAAGATCGCCGGATTATCAAACTCCACAATATAGGTCGCACCGTTATTGCGCACTTGAATAATGGAAAAGGTGGAATAAGCCAAATTACGTTTCCGGCAAATCGGTAAAGTGTCGGTGACGGTTTCAATCACTTCCGCCAAAGTGGCGCCTTTTTCCACCATCGTCACGATTATTTTGGCGGTCATTTTCGACAGAATATTGGCTTTGACCCCGCTGCCCAGTCCATCCGCCAGCACAGCCACCACGGCGTCCGCGGTGCGCGCAATCTCAATATTGTCGCCGCATAATTCTTCCCCGTATTTGGAAAGGCTGCACCAGCTGGTCTCAATCATAATCTTCATCGGCCTTTCCCCGCCTCATTTTGGATTAAACGCATCAATTTCGTTAACGACACTTTGGTCTCGGCAGTCGTCTCACCCAACAAACCGGCGATTTCCTGGGCCACCCGCATCTGTTTGTTAATCACCGCCTGCGCTTTTTCCAAAGTCTCCTCGGTCATCCGGTCCAACTTCGCGCTTTGTTCGCGCTCTTTGGTAATATCGGAAAAAATCCCAATCAGGACTTCTTCTTTTTCCAAATAGACAATCGACTGCCACGCCACCAGATTATAGGCCGGGTAAGTTACTTCGCCGCCGACGACCCTTTTGGTGGCAAGAGCCTCCTGAAAATACTTGGGATCAATCAAGGCCGCCAATTTCATCCCGGAGACTGCTTCCCGACTTATCTGAAACTTTTGTTGCGCCTTCGGATTGGCTTCCAAAATTACCAAATCCCGATCCACCACAAAGATGGCATTCGGACTCATTTCAAAGATCAAGCCCGCCCGGGACTCGGCCTTAGCCCGCATATACGGAATACACATATCAATTTCGGCCAAACCCTTGGCTACCGCCACCGCCTTCTCGCGGCAGGAATTATAACCACAAGCGCCGCAGTTCAATTCATCTTCCGGTTTCAATTTACCGGTCCGGGCTAAAATCGCCTTAATCACGCTTTCGGTCGGCTCCGCTTCAGCCGGCATTTGCGCTGAATAAGCTCGAGAGAGGTCCGGAAAAGCGGCCGCCCCCCATTCACTGCCCGACGCGCGCCTTTTTTGTTGCGCGTAACTTAATAACCGTTCCCGTCGCTGATACAGCCCTGTTTCACCTGGCATTCCCGGTCCGTTAATACAACCGCCCCGGCAGGCCAACAACTCAATGAGACGATAATTCGCTTTTACGGCCGCAAAGTTATTCAAAAAAGCAATTGATTCTTCCAAACCGTCGATCGTAACGATCTCTTTGGCCAATAAATCGGTGCTCAGGGCCGCCGTGCCCGCCAACCCTCCCGGAGCCGGAAAGATGTGAGCCCGATCCGCGCCCGGTCCATCGCAAGGCAACGCGTCCATCCCGGCCGGCTCCGCCTCGACCGCAGTCAACATGTCCTGCAATTCGCCAAAGGTTAACACCGCATCGACATTGGCTTCATCCCGGGCTTCACCTTTTTTGGCAATACAAGGGCCGATAAAGACCACTTTACATTCCGGGCCGTAACGTTTTTTCAGCTGCGCGGCGTGGGCGGCCATCGGTGAAAGCACCGGAGCCAGATATAACAGTAAATTCGGGTAATAAATTTCAATTAAATTGACAATTGCCGGGCAACAACTGGTAATCACCGGGTTATCCCCTTTTTTCAACAATTGCAAATGGGCGGCGGCCACCAGTTCGGCTCCCTCGGCCGTTTCGGTTACAAACTCAAATCCCAGGCATTTTAAAGCCGCCACCAGTTGTCCGGGTTCCGCATCAAAAGCCGCGACAAAAGACGGGGCCAGACTGGCCGCTATCGGGATATCCGCCTGTAAAAAAGTTTGCACCTCCGCTACCGCGCTTTCCACCTTTTTGGCCGACTGCGGGCAAATAGTGACACACCGGCCGTCGGCAATACACCGTTCCGCCACTACTTCCGCGTGATTGTCATTGACCCGGATTGCCTTGACCGGACAATACCGGACACACTTATAGCAATCGCGACAACTGGCTTTGATGGTCTCAATCAACCCCATGCGGCGCCCCTCCTTGTCCGTTGGCGCTGAGAAAATGCTCGCTGAAAAAGGCCCGGACGTTATCTTTGGTAATCGAAGTATAAATCCGACCGTCAACCCGGAGACTAACCCCTTTCGTGCATCCACCCAGACAGAAACAACCTTTTAATTCTATTTCCTTTTCCAAAGCATGTTCCACAATCAACCGCTTAAATTCCCGAATTACATCATAAGAGCCTCTGAGATGACATGAACTGCCGACACATACCTCCAACAAGCGCATGACTTCACTTCCCTTGCGAAATTTTTCACAAATGTCACTAAATCAAATTGTGAAAACTATCACAATTACCCTCAAAAAAATCTCCCTGTTTGTTATAATTTTCACGAAATCTATAAATAAAGTATAACACCATTTTTATTCATTTTCAATCAGTTAACCAAATTTTAATCCATCCGGAGCACCCCGCCAACCGAATCCCAGTCCAACCGATATTGGGCCTGAATCCCACCGGCCACCGGGACCAGGGCATAACCCGGGAACAGACCGGAATCGGTTGCGCCCGTTTGCGGCTCGGCCCAAATAAACAAACTATGCTCCCAGACAAAGCCATCGCGGTTTTCTCCGTCTTTTTCCACCACAATCCGCCGGGGGACGCCTACCGGCGCAGGACCTATTTGGGGCAAAAGCGCCGTCAAAGCCTGGTTATGAGGTTGATAGGGCCATGCTAATTGCTGCAGTACCGCTAATGCCTCTTGCATTTGGTCCACCTGATGGTAAAAATCCGGAAAACAGTATAAATAAGCGTCCTGATCGGGGCCGATAAACCCAAAGACGGTCCGGTAGGTAACCCGGACCGGCGTCCCGATCGGTACCAAATTGAAAAGGGTTGCCATATCCGGGTTCGCCATCCGGAAACAACCGTGGGAAACCGGATTGCCCACACTATCCGCCTGATTATTGCCATGGATCCCATATCCCTTTTGGTCCAGTCCCAACCAGTACTCACCTAACGGATTGCCCGGGCCGGGCGGTACCGGTTGCCGTTTTCCCCCCGGATACCAGGTTGGGTCCAAGACTTTGACGCTAACCCGGAAATCGCCCTGCGGCGAAGGCGTCTCCGCTTTGCCGACCGCTACCCGGTACGTTTGATACAGTTCAGCGCCATGATAAAGTCGCAGACAGCATTCGGGAATATTGATCCAGATGCGCCACGGATTATCCATGCCAGCGACGGCGGCAACTTCAGTCGTCAACCCCAAAAGCATTCCCGCCAAAAAACACCCTATAAGCAACTTTAGCTTCATTATAAAGCCCCCGGTCCCCGAAATCCATCGTTTTGAGGATATTCCGAAGGTTTGGCCGCTAGCACTGACGGACAGGCCGTATCGCCGCAGTTTTAATGGTAATTTTAGGGAAACGGCAATTCTTTTTTCATGTTCTTAAAAGCGCCTGATAATTCTCAGCCGGCCAAAATAAAACCATATCCCCCTTATCCGGAATGATATGGTCGACTACTACAATGGCATGAACAGACCCGCCCGCAGGCAGCCTCGTTATCTCACCAGTCACCACTTATACCGAACGGTATAAGTGACCACAGCCGCGCCGTCCGCTGGCGCTTTCACCTTGAACTCCACCTTCCCGGCCTCGGTCTTAGTGTAAAGTTGGCTTTTTTTAATAATCTTCCAATCCTGCCATCGGGAAAGATTCTCTACTACTGTTACGGTAATGTTTTCTTTTTTATGGTTGCGCAAGGT
>JASFQO010000120.1:0-6808 GCA_050115405.1 Bacillota bacterium | reverse complement strand
TTTGGATTTATGACTGCAGTGGAAACCGCTACCGAAGCGTTGGACCGTTTGCATACCACCGCGGAATCACACCATCGGATTATGGTTTTAGAGGTGATGGGCCGTAATGCCGGATGGATTGCGCTTTATTCCGGAATTGCCGGCGGGGCGGATGTTATTTTAATCCCGGAGATTCCTTTTGACATCCCGAAAATCGTCCGTAAAATTGAGGAACGCCGTCAAAACGGGAAAAATTTCAGCATAATTGTCGTTGCCGAAGGGGCCTATCCTTTGGACGGCGAGGCGGTAGTCGCCAAAATAGTTTCGGATAGTCCCGATCCGGTACGTTTAGGGGGAATCGGCCCAAGAATCGCCGACCAATTGGAGCAACTAACCGGTCTCGAAGCCCGGCATACAATTTTAGGCCATTTACAACGTGGCGGTCGGCCAACGCCCTATGACCGGATTTTAGCGACCCGTTACGGCGTGGGCGCGGTCGAACTGGTGGCCGCGGACCGGTCCGGGGTCATGGTCAGTTTGCAGGGAACGCAAATCGCCGCGGTTTCACTGCAAGACGCGTTGGGACGGCTGAAAACAATCAATCCCGTCGGGGAAATGGTCCGCGTCGCCCAAAGTATCGGTATTGAATTCGGAGGTTGATACCTCCGAATTCGTCACTCGGGAAACAGATCTCGTCGCTCGTTGTTCATGTTCGTCGCTCGGGAATGACGAGCCGCGGCCCACAGATTTTGGTTACTCTGTATTTGGTTTTCCCCGAGCAACGAACCACGAACGACGAGTTACGCGAAACCAAATAGCCCCCGGCTATTTGGTTTCATCATAAACTACCCTGCTCGTTATAACCACCGGCGCCAAGCCATTGGAAAAATACTTGGTAGCGTCAAACTGCGGCGCAATTACCAGTTCGCCCTGATGATTAATAAACCCCCATTTGGAATGGATTTTAACGGCAGCCAGGCCGTCGGAAAAACGGAGCGCGTCTTCATAAACCGCCGGGATCACGGTTTTAAAGGAACGGTCCACAAATCCGGCTTGCTTACCGTCCCGTTTTACCATTTTCCCTTCCGAAAAATCGGTAAAACGGTCGAATTGCGGCGGCACGGCGAAATTGCCCTGTTTGGCAATATAACCCCACTTTCCTTTGGATTTGACCGGAGCCATTCCTTTGGTAAAGGGCCCGGCATCCTCAAAACGGGGTTTAATCACGATCTTTCCCCTTCGGTTGATATAGCCGAATTTACGGTCGGCTGTCTGGAGAACCGCCAACCCTTCCGAAAAAACGGATGGCCGGTAAAATCGCGGTTTAATCACAAACCGGCCCTGCTTATTAATATATCCGTATCCGTATTTTCCTCTGACCGTTACTGCCGCCAAGCCTTGCGAAAATTTATAGGCGTCGACAAATCGCGGTTTAATCACCATTCTTCCCATTTTGTCAATAAACCCCCATAATCCATTCCGCTTTATCTGGACTGCGGCCAGCCCTTCCGAAAAGACCACTACATTATAAAATTGAAAATCAATCGCCAACCGGCCCTGCTGACTGATAAAACCCCATTTTCCCAATTTGGCGTCATCAATTGTCAACATTGCGGGTTCCGCATACAAGTAGTTGGACAACAACGCCATAAATAACAATAAACCGAACAATCCGTGTAAGCTCTTAACTTTCATTCTTTCGCCTCGTTTGTAGATTTAAACTTTATTCATCCGTTCGACAACTTGATAAAGAATCCTGGTCCCCAACTCCAAATTATCAAGCGAAAGTCGCTCGTCTATGCCATGAGTCCGTTGCAACTCCGTCTCGCCCAACAACACCGGCATAAATCCGTAAGCAATAATCCCCCGCTCGCGAAAATACCGGGAATCCGTCCTACCCGGCGCTAAAAAGGGGACCAATACGGCTTGCGGTACAGTTTGCTGCACCACTTGCTCCATCACTTGATACAATTGGGTATCGATGCTCGATTCGGTTGGAGCCGCGCTTTGGATCACTTCGTATTCCACCATTCTATCATTAATTAACTGTTGCACTTCTTTTAAAAAAACTTCCGGGTTTTCCCCCGGCAACAACCGACAGTCCAGGGTCAGCTCACAACTTTCCGCTAAAATACTCGTTTCTTCACCCGCTTTAATGATTGTCGGCGTAATCGTATTATATAACATTGCCTGGACCAAGCGTTCATTCCGAAAATGGCGATTGGCGAACATTTTCAAACTATAGTCGGTGGCGGCGCTGTTTTCAGTCAGCTTCAACCCCCGCTTGCGGGCTAAGACGGATAAATAGCCCCGACTGATCGCCCCTAGAGTGACCATCGCTTTCCGCCGGTTCAAACGACTGATGATGGTCGCCATCCGGTGAATTGCATTCCCCTGGGTCGGCATTGCAGCATGTCCCGAGGTTCCTTTTACTGTCAATTTCAGCCACAAAATACCTTTTTCCCCGCATTGACAGGAAAAAACCGGAACATGGTTCCATATTTTTCCTTCACCGCCTTCGTTAATTACATACTCAATTCCTTTTAAATCAGCAATATCCTGATTAAGCAGCCATTCGATCCCAAATTGGCCGCCGGCTTCTTCATCGGCGGCGGCCACTAATGTCAAAGAACGGCGCGGAGTTTGTCCGCTGCGTTTGTACAAAACCAAAGTCATCGCTTCCATGGCGACCATCCCCTTCGTATCCAAAGCTCCCCTGCCCCAAATATAACCGTCAGCAATAGTGGCTTCAAATGGCGAATGACTCCATTGACTCGGATTGGCGCCCATTACATCCAAATGCGAAAGCAGAACCAAGGGCCCCTCCTCTCCGGAGCCGGGCAAGGTTGCTACTAAATTACCCCGATTGGAAGCGGAAGCATAGATAGTGGCCTCAATCCCTTCGTTTTTTAAAAAGCGCTGCAAATAAAGGGCGGCTTCACTTTCATTGCCGGGCGGGTTTACGGTATTGATGTGGATTAACTCCGCCAAAAGTTGAGTAGCTTCTTCTCGGACCAAAGACCAATTGATCGACATGTTCGATAACCTCCGTTTTATGGTTAGGTACTGACAGCCTTTAAGTATTCCACAAACAAGATAGTTATCCCTCCAAATTTATTTCCGGGAATCTCCCGGAACAATTAAGCCTCCGCCATTTACATAGATGTGCGGCACTTCCCCCATGACAATCGCCTCGGTTAGAAGGACGCTGGTGTTAACCCGGACTTGTTGATAAACCAAAGGCACGACAATTTTGATTTCCGTTTTAATATTAATTTTAATGCGATGCCTGATTTGATTAATCCCGGCGACATCAAAATTATCGCTAATCGCGCTTTCCACAATTCCGATCGATTGCAATTTTAGCGGTAGATCGGGACCGATATTCGTGAAGATTTTCAAACCAAACACTTGCCCCAACGGCAAGCGGACCATTTGCGGCGCCAGGTTCTTGATCTTTTTTTGCACGGCCAGGGTTGCGTTGATGGTAAGTCGATTGATCTCCCGGCTATTGGGTTGCCTCAAGGCAACTTTGCCATCCTTGTCGAAACTGACGTTAATCATGTTTTCATATTTGAGATTCGGGGCGATTTTAAAATTAATCGCTTCATTAATCGCTTCGGTGGTCACTTGTCTGGCTTTGGCCTCAGTCAAATATTTTAAAACGGGGCGAATTTTATAATCTAAAAGATAAAAACCGCCGACCAATAAAAGTCCCAAAAACATCAGCGACAATCCGCCGCTAAAACGTTTCCGCAAAAATGGTGAAACTTTAAACAGTAATATTCGTTTTCTTAGTTTAAAACGCATTATGACCAGCCTTTAATAAATTTTTTCCCGGCGTTCTTTAATAAACTCTTTTCAATATATAACTTCACCTTGATATTGATTTAAGTATATTTCCAGACTTTTTCTTTCAGAAGTTTTTCCCTTTATGGTATAATAAAACAAGTTATATATGAGTGAAAAATTGGCGAGCCCAATTTTCATCCTAACGTCCATGTCCTGGCTGCGCCGGGCACAAGACTGTGAGTGTAACTACTAACGTATTTTCACCCTAACAAACATGCCGCGCAACGGCACAAAAAGGAAATGAAAATTGGTTTTAACTATACACTGTCAACTATTTTTCACTTACTTCAGGAGGTAACTTCATGCCCAGTAAAAAACGGCGTCGCAAGGTAAATTATCCCCAATTATACGGCAAAATTCTGCTTTTTTCAGTTATTATAATGAGTGTTGTTGTTGGCGTTTTTGTAGCTTTCATGCTAGTTACCACCAACAAACTGCCCACCCTGCCCCCGGCGAAACAGGCGACCATCTTTTATGATGTCAACAAAAAGGAACTCTCCAAAATTTATGTGGAAAACCGGGTTGATATACCATATGAGCAAATACCCGAGATCATGAAAAAAGCCATTATTGATGTTGAAGATGAACGATTTTTCGAACACCCCGGGGTGGACTTGAAGTCAATTGCCCGGGCAATCGTTGTCGATATTTTAAAACGTGACATTAAACAAGGCGCCAGTACGATCACTCAGCAGTTGGCCCGCAATGTCCTTTTAACCCATCAAAAAACCATCGACCGCAAGGTAAAAGAGATTTTCTTAGCGATCAACCTGGAACGTCGGTATACCAAAGAAGAAATTTTGCAACGTTATCTTAATCAGATTTACTTGGGCCATGGTACTTATGGGATTCAAGCCGCCGCCAAATTATATTTCGGTAAAGAAGTCGCCAAGCTGGATATTGACCAAATCGCTCTCTTAGCCGGATTGCCGCAGAGTCCCAATTACTACTCTCCTTATGAGCATGCCGATCTGGCTTTAAAACGACGGAACATCGTGTTGGGCAAAATGCTGCGGCACGGCACGATCACTCAGGAACAGTATAACCGCTACAGCGCCAAACCGCTCAACCCGGTGCCGTTATCGGCTACGCGCCGTAAAGCCGCTTACTTTATCAGTTATGTGATTCAAAAGTTACACAACGTTGTCAATGAGGAAGCATTATATACCGGCGGTTATAAAATTTATACCACAATCGATAACAAAGCGCAGGATGCCGCGGAAGCAGCCATAGCTTCGTTAACCGGCGGCGTTCCCGACGCTCAAGGCGTTTTACAGCCGCAGGTCGCCTTGGTGGCGATTGATCCCAAAACCGGTTATATCAAAGCATTGGTAGGGGGCAGAGATTTTGGCAACACTCAGTTAAACCGAGCGATTAATGCTTACCGGCAACCCGGTTCGACCATTAAACCGTTTGTCTACACCGCCGCCATTGACAGCCGCCGGTATACTACCAACTCGACGGTGGTAGATGAAGAAATCATCTTTTCTTCAGCCACCGGTGAGTGGAACCCTAAAAACTACGACAACATCTTTCGCGGTCCGATCTCATTACGCCAGGCCTTGGAAAACTCGGTCAATACCATCGCCGTAAAATTGGTGGATGATTTAGGTCCCAGTAAAATTGTGGAATATGCCCGGAAAATGGGAATTAAAAATCTGGTCACCCATGGCCATGCCAATGACTTGAACTTATCCGCACTGGCCTTGGGTGGTTTAACGCGTGGGGTTTCCCCGATCGAAATTACCGCCGCGTACAGTCCCTTAGCCAATCAAGGCATTAAGGTTGAACCGTTCGGAATCATCAGTGTCCAAGACTCTTACGGTAATGTGCTTTTTGAACAGCACCCACACAAATCAATTGCCATCTCCGCCGATACCGCCTATATTGTGACCGATATGATGCGCGGCGTCATTATGCGGGGAACAGGCCGCAGCGCCATGATTGACCGCCCGGCCGCCGGAAAAACCGGCACTACCAGTGATAATACCAACGCCTGGTTTATCGGGTACACCCCGGATTTACTGGCTTGTGTTTGGATTGGCAACGATTCGCAACGGATCCCGGTCAAACTGGGGGGCGTCACGGTCGGAAGCAGTAGGCCCGCAAAAATGTGGGCGATGTTTATGAGCCGAGCCCTCTCCGGAATTCCGGCTTCCAATTTCCCCGTGCCCGACGGAGTGGTCACCAATGTGGAAATATGTACGCAAAGCGGACAATTGGCCACGCCCGAATGTCCCGACGTTAAATATGAAATCTTCTTATCCGGGACCGAGCCGACCGAAACCTGCACCCTGCATCAAGAGGGGAGCGTCCCCAACATCTTTTTTGATGAATACGGCGATGATAGCAACATTAATCCTGACGTCAATCATGACGGAACGTTAGGCAATCCACCGCCTCAAGGGCCCGGCGAGCGGCATAGCAATCCCAATCCCCCCGGTTTCGCGCCCGGGGCCATGAATAACATTAATAAACCGACGCCCGGGCGGAAAAAACGGACCATTATGGTCCGGATTTGTAACGAAAGCGGCTTGCTCGCCGGCCCGAATTGTCCGGAAAGCTCAGTCACAACCCAGTCTTTTGTTGAAGGTGAAGAACCAACTACCTATTGCAATATTCACAAGAAAAGGTAACGGTATTTATGCGCTGCAGGTAGCCAGAGAACGTACACTTAATACATTAATGATGATCAAGGAGCGGGTTCTTAAGGCCTTTCCGGAATAATCTCGAAAAAAAAATAACCCCTCGATTATGAGGGGTTTTATTTATTTAATTTTTCTCTTTGTCACTTTGACCTGCTCTAATGGTATAACCCTAAAGCTTAGGTTATTGAGTTTACCTGCCATATCATCAATTGATTGCTGCAATTTTTTATCGCCGTCTAGCTGAACTTCGTGAGCGTCAAACAGTGCTTTGAGTTTTTCGCCCATATTATTTTCCATACGAATCTGGATGTTTTTGACTTCGGCCATGT
>JASFQO010000119.1:0-6828 GCA_050115405.1 Bacillota bacterium | reverse complement strand
TCGAAAACTTTATGATATGTCAATATTTATATGAATTTTACCACGGCAGGAAGGGCATCTTTAATTAATCGCGAAATTAAGAGGGTAGCGTGGAAAAATGGGTTATCCCATTTTACCATCAACCTTTGTGCCTGCTAACGAAGCGCAGGCATGTTGGTTAAAATAAAAAGGCAAAAGTGGGGTTGACAATGACTGTTTCCCAAAATTATCCACGGGTTGTTTTGGCGCTCGGCGGCGGCGGAGCCCGGGGATTTGCCCATATCGGAGTGTTACAGGTCTTGCGGGAAGCCGACCTTAAAGTGGCAGGTATTGTCGGCACCAGCATGGGAGCGATGATTGGCGGCACTTATGCGGCGGAAACCGATCTTTATTACCTGGGGCGGATGGTCGAGGCTTTTAGTTGGGAGGAATTGATTGACATTCGTTTTCCCCGTTTGGGCTTGGTGGATGGTGCCAAGGTCCAATGTTTGATTGACTTATTGACGAAAGGAAAACATTTTGAGGATTTGCGCCTCCCTTTTTGGGCGGTGGCGACCGAATTAATGAGCGGTACGGAGGTTGTTTTTAAGCAGGGAGAGTTGGCGGCGGCGATTCGGGCCAGTATCTCGATTCCGGGGGTATTTCGCCCGGTGGAGTTGCCGGACAAACAGGTGTTGGTGGATGGCGCGGTGGTGGCGGGAGTGCCGGTGACGGTGGCGCAACAGATGCCCCATGATTATATTGTCGCCGTCAATGTCGGGTTTGACCATACCCAGCATCAGGTGAGAAATATGTTTGATGTGCTTTCCAAGGTCATGGATATCATGGGCAACCGTTTGGACGGTCAGCAGTTACAACTGGCCGACCTGGTGATCACCCCGCAACTTGGCAACATCGGCACCTTACATTTTGGACGGGCCAAAGAATGTGTGGAATTGGGACGGGCGGCTGCTGAAGCGATTATGCCCAAGTTACGACAGTTAATTGACAATTTTAGCGGAGAATTAGCTGAAAGCTAAAAGGAGTTTGGAGTTTAAGGATGGAAACAGAGGTTATCGTGATCGGCGCCGGAGCCGCGGGTATACTGGCCGCTTATACTGCGGCCAAGCGCGGCGCCAGGGTGCGGCTCTTGGAGCGGAACCGGACCGTGGGCCGTAAGTTGTTGATCACCGGTTCGGGACGGTGTAATTTAACCAATCTGGCCGATACCGGCGAGTTGGTTGCCCAGACTCCCGGCAACGGCCGGTTTTTGTATAGTGTTTTAGAGCGATTTGGGGCAACGGATGTGATGGAATTCTTCCAAACCGAACTGGGGGTGCCGCTCAAAGTGGAACGGGGCCGCCGGGTTTTTCCGGTTTCCGATCAATCCCGCGATATTGTGGACAGTTTGGAACGGGGTTTGCACCGCTTGGGAGTTAAAATATTAACCGGACAACGGGTTACGGCTATTTTACCGGGAGCCGACGGAGCGGTCGCCGGGGTTAAATGTGAAGACGGTAGCAAATTTGCGGCGTCACGGGTGATTGTGGCTACCGGCGGGGCCTCTTACCCGGGAACCGGGAGTACCGGAGACGGTTATCGCCTGGCGCAAATGTTCGGACATACATTGATCTCGCTTTTTCCGGCGCTGGTGCCTTTGGAGACTGTGGAGAGCTGGCCGCGGACGGTGGAAGGTCTGACCTTGACAAATGTCAATGTTACCGGTTATTATGGAACGAAGAAGCTGGAGGCGAAGTTTGGCGATTTATTATTTACCGGGTTTGGGGTTTCCGGGCCGATTATTCTTACTCTTAGTCGGCGGATTGCGCCGTTGGTGGCGCGGGAACCCGGCGCGGTAACTTTACATATCGACTTAAAGCCGGCTTTAACCGCTGCAGAATTTGACCGACGAATTCAAAGAGATTTTACCAAGTATATTCGGAAAGTTTTTAAAAACGCCTTGGATGAGCTGGCGCCGAAGAGTTTAATCCCGGTGCTGGTTGATTTGGCGGAAATTGATCCGTTAAAACCGGTGCATCAGATCACCAGGGAAGAACGCGCCCGCTTGGTGCGGTTGTTTAAACAACTACCTTTGACCATTCAAAAAGCGCGCTCGCTGGCTGAGGCGATTGTCACCGCCGGCGGGATCAACACCAAAGAAATTAATCCGAAGACTTTAGAATCCAAACTGGCACACGGGCTTTATTTCGCCGGAGAAGTGGTGGACGTGGACGCTTACACCGGGGGTTACAATTTACAGATTGCCTTTGCAATGGGGCATGCCGCCGGCCTGGCGGCGGCGGGAAAATAAGCCGCCGCAGGCAACCGACGCTAAAAGAATTGAAAGGTCAGATAATACATGGATAATCGGAATGAACAAAATTTAAAATCTGTCACAGTGGACGTTGACGCTACCCGGCCTATATTCCCTAAGCGGGCAGTGGTTACCGCCGGAATGCCCTATGGTAACAAAGAACTTCATCTGGGTCATATCGGTGGAGTCTTTATTCATGCCGATACTTTTGCCCGTTTTTTGCGGGATCGCATCGGCAAGGAGAATGTTATTTTTGTCTCCGGGACCGACTGTTACGGTTCGCCAATTTTGGAATATTATCGCCAGTTGGTGGAGGAAGGGTTATTTGACGGCACGATTGAGGAATTTGTGCAGTATAATCACAAACGGCAAAAGGAAGTTTTACAAGCCTATAATATTAAGATCAACCTTTTTGCGACTTCCGCCTTTGACCGCTCGGGTGAAATTCATCGTGAAGTTTCCGAAAAGTTGATTAAGCGACTCTATGCCAACGGGCATTTGGCAAAGATGACCACCTCCCAATTCTACGATGCGGAACTTGGAGTTTTTCTGAACGGCCGTCAAGTAGTCGGTCAATGCCCGATTGCCGGGTGTGCCTCGGAAAAAGGTTACGCGGATGAATGCTCGTTGGGGCATCAATATATGCCGGTAGAGTTGCTAAATCCCCGGAGTACGCTTTCCGGGAAAAAACCGGAGATGAAGGATGTTACAAATTGGTATTTTAAGCTGGACCGCTTTCAGGAGAGCTTGGAACAGTGGCTCGACTATATGAAAAAACGGCCCAATTACCGTCATTTTGTGGTTAAAGGTATTCAGGAGTTCTTAGCGCCGCCGGTAATTTATGTCAAGCGCGACCAGATGGATTCTTTGGAAGCTATTAAAACTCAACTTCCCCAATACATTATTCAGGATGAGGCGAATAAACCCTCAATCCCGCTGGTCTTTGAGACCTTGGCGGACCGGGAACAAGCCTGTTTGAAGCTTGCCGAACATACGATTCGTTTCCGTACCGGTAAAACCTTAACGCCGTTTCGGTTAACCGGCAACATTGAATGGGGAGTGCCGGCGCCGGCTTTGGAGGGATTGGACGGCTTAACGGTCTGGGTCTGGCCGGAATCATTGTGGGCGCCAATCTCTTTTACAATGACTTATCTGGAACAACAAAATAAAGACCGCAACACCTGGAAGGACTGGTGGTGTTCCGGTGATGCGAAAGTTTTCCAGTTTATCGGTCAGGACAATGTCTATTTTTACGGGCCGGCGGAAATGGCGATGTTTATGGGGACCCAAGGACCGACACCTACGGTGAATCCGGCCGAAGGGGAATTGCAGCTACCGGATTTGATTGTAAACAACCATGTCTTGTTTTTGGATAAAAAGGCCAGTAGCAGTGGGAATGTTAAGCCGCCTACTGCAAAAGAGCTACTTGAATATTATACCGCGGAGCAGTTAAGAGCCCATTTTCTCGGCTTGGGGCTGGGCATTCGCAGCGTTGGTTTTCGACCGAAACCGTTAAATCCCAAAGCGTCCCCCAAAGACAATGATCCTGTGCTCAAAGAGGGCAATTTGCTGTCCAATGTGTTTAACCGGGCCGTTCGTTCTTGTTTTTATACGGCGCAAAAATATTATGACGGCAAAATCCCGGTTGGCGCGATCAGTGAAGACATTCTGGAGGAAGCGCGCCAAGCTATCTTGAAATTTGAACAGTTAATGTCTAAATGTGAATTTCATCTGGTGATGAACCAGATGGACACGTTTATTCGCAACATCAACAAATACTGGGTCAAAAATATGCGGGATGCCACGACGAATGACGATATAAAGCTACGACGGCAAACCTTGATTGATACTTTTCATCTGGTTCGGGTGGCGACAGTGTTAATGCATCCCATTGCGCCGCAAGGGACGGAGATGATCCGGGAATACCTCAATCTGGATGAAACTTTTTGGAATTGGGAATATATTTTTGAGCCGGTTTACACCTTGATGGTCAATCCTCATGAACACCAATTGAAATTTCTGGAACCACGCGTGGATTTTTTCAAAAAGCATCCCAGTCAACTGGCGTCGCTGCCTGAAATTGCAGAAAACTAAAGTAAAGCTCACCGGCATTTGGATTGGGAATTAATGATGTATCACAAAAGAGTTAGACCTTTTCCCTTATCGAGCCGAGGGTTTTATGTTATATAAAAGATAATAGGGAGTTGATCACAATGATCGAACATGGCGGCAGTAAAGAAGTGGCCAAGGCGGCTTTGGCTATGGCCATGAGCGCCTCCCGCGAAGATGAAAAGGTACTAAAAGAGCAATTGCGGGAACGGGAGATCCGCGCGGCGGCGGTAGATTACGGCGGGGAAGCGCTTTCGAGTATGCGGGCGATTATCGAAAGGGCGGTGGTCGCGGCGAAACGGGAATTGATTATTGGGGATTCTCATCCCGAAGAAGGCGCTATTGCCGGGGCCAGCCGCGAGGCGATGGCGCAAATTCTGACTAAAGCAATCGGCCTGAATATCGGCGGCAAAGTCGGGATTGCCCGCAAAGGCGACCATATAGGTGTAGCGGTCTTTTTCAGCATCGGACTAATACATTTGGATGAAATTGCAGTTGGCTTAAGCCACCGTGCGATTGGGCAGAGTTATCATGACTAAAATATGGGCGGTCCGGGGGGCGATTACGATTGGCGAAGATACCCCTGCGGAAATCTTAGCGGCTACTCGTGAACTGTTGCAAGCAGTGTTGGTGGCCAATCACATTCAAAATGACGACTTGGTCAGTATTATTTTTACGGTAACCCCGGATATCAGGAGCGAATTCCCGGCAGTGGCCGCGCGGCAATTGGGTCTGACCGATACCCCGTTGACCTGCGCCCAGGAGATTGCCAAAGACGGCGCTTTGCCTTTATGCATCCGGGTGTTGATTCATTTTTACACTTCAATGGCCAAGGCTGAGATAAAACCGGTTTACCTGCGTGAGGCCATCCGTTTGCGGCCGGATCTGGGGAAGGGAGAAGATCTATGAGTAACGAACTAAAATATATTCGTAACTGCGTCAAGGAAATCGCGCCGTATGTGCCGGGTAAGCCCATCGAAGAGGTGGAGCGGGAACTGGGGATCAAAGGCGCGGTCAAAATGGCGTCCAATGAAAATCCTCTGGGAACGGCGCCCGAGGTGCAACGGGCAATCAGTGAAACGATCGCGAAAGTAGCGCTCTATCCTGACGCCAATGCTTTTTATTTACGGGAAGCGTTAGCCACTGAGTTGAGGCTGCCCATGGAGCAAATTCTCATTGGCAACGGTTCGGACGATGTCAATAAAATCGTGGGGGAAACCCTGTTAAATCCCGGTGATGAAGTGGTAATCCCACATCCCACCTTTAGTGTCTATGAATATATTACCAGATTGATGAATGCAGTCCCGGTACTCGTAGCGGCACGTTCCGGTTTGGGCAATGATCTTGAGGCAATGCGGGCGGCGGTTACGCCGAAAACCAAACTGATTTTTGTCTGTAATCCGAACAATCCGACCGGGACAATTGTGAAAAAAGCTGAATTAAAGGCTTTTTTAGCTAGTTTGCCTCAAACGGTAATGGTTGTGATCGACCAGGCCTATGGTGATTTTGCCGATGATCCCGATTATCCCGACGGACTGGAATTGGTGAAGGCCGGTTATCGGAATGTGATTATTTATCGTACTTTTTCCAAAATTTACGGTATGGCCGGCTTGCGGCTCGGTTACTGTGTGACGAATCCGAAGTTAATCGCGGAGATGATGAAGGTCAAAGATCCCTTTAATGCCAATCTGGTGGCGCAGGCGGCCGGGATCGCCGCACTCGGCGGCAGGGAACATGTCCGGGCCAGCCGGGAATTGGTCCGGACGGAAAAACGCCGCTTTTATCAGGAGCTGGAACGGTTGGGAGTGGAGTATTTACCGACTCAGGCCAACTTCATCCTCATCAATTGCGGCCGGGACAGCAAATCGCTATATGAGTACTTGATGCAAAACGGGATTATCGTCCGGGCCACCCACTCCTTTGGTCTGCCGAATTACCTTCGGGTGACTTTCGGAAAGCCGGAACAAAACGACCGCTTTTTTACAGTGTTTCAGGCGGGTCTGCAAAATGCATGAAAATTTTACTTGACAATACAAGAGATGGTGCATTATCATGAATATAGAAAAAAAATATTCATAATTTATTTATTTTTTTAATAGAAAGCGTGGGGTTAAAATGCTTACCGATCGCAAAGCGACGATTTTAGAAGCTTTTATGAATCTGGTCCGGCGTTTCGGGATTGATAAGACCACGATGCAGGATGTGGCCCGCGAAGGCGGGATAAGCGTCGGGGTGATTTATAAGGATTTTGCCAACAAAGATGATTTAATTGACGCCTATATCAAAAAAATAATTCAACAAGTATTATATGGTTGTCAGCAATTGGTCCAACAGTCCAAACCGGCCAAAGAGTTGCTGCATGATCTGATTATTGGGTTTTGCAAAATAATTGGCGAGTATGTTAATCAAGATCGCGGTTTTCTGCAATGTATTTTTGGCGATTGGCA
>JASFQO010000118.1:0-6828 GCA_050115405.1 Bacillota bacterium | reverse complement strand
CAGGTGGCCCGGATCGTCGGCCGAATTAATCAGCAATTTGGAGGGAAAGCGGAAAGCACGGCCTTGTTGTTTGGCCCCGGACGGTGGGGCACCAGCACGCCCAGTCTCGGAGTGCCGGTCGCCTTTGCTGAGCTTAACCACTTCGCGACCATTGGCGAGGTGGCCTTTAAAACCGCCGGTTTTGTCCCGGAAATTTCATACGGGACGCATTTTTTTCACGATTTGGTCGAGACCGGCATCTTCTATCTGGTAGTTGACCCGGATGACGCGACGACTCACTGGCAACCGGAAGTGCTGACCGGACAACCGAATTTTTTGGCGGAGTACATTCCTGATGCCGCCAAATGGGAAACGGTCATCCGGCTGCTGGACCTGGCTAAACTGGGAATTGACCTTTGGCTGGGGGCAGATGTCCGGAGCCAGCAGGTGATGGGGTGGATTGGATCATAATGAGCGGCATATTTTGGCGATTCGTTTTGCTAAAGCCATCGTGGTTAAAATGGGCGGCCTTCCGAAAGGGCCGGGCAAAAGAGTGGTATCGGCAATATAGAGATTGGGGGGCAGCGCCGGATGATGCAAACTATCCTTGGTTTCCGCCGTCAAAGGAAGCGTTCCGCCGGGATGGCCGGAGTTCAAGGTGCCTGGAAATATTCTTTGCGGCGCCGCGCCTAATTGTTTGAAAATTGCGGTACACAGCGTCACCCCTTCCGCCAATTTTTGTTGTTCGCCGGCAGTTAGCTCTTTAAAAACTTTTTTACCTTGGATGCTTCCGGTGGCAGAGTCCTTGAGTTTAATCATCATTCCTAAGATGTTGCTCCCCGGCCGGCGCCACTTTTTATGAAAAAAGAAGCTTAAATGGTCAAAATAAGGGGCCAGAAAAAAGTCTTCCCGGAAGACGGCAAATGGCATGGAAGGTTCCAGATTTTGTAGGGCCTGGTCCCATTCGGTCGCCACGCAGAGCACCGGATCGACAAAAAGTCCGGGCTCACAGGGTAATCCCGATTGCTGCAAAACCCGGGGAGTTCCCAACCCTCCGGCGGCCAACACGACGAGATCCGCGGGATAAAAATGAGTGCGCCCTCCTTGGCGGGTCAACACTCCCGTAGCTCGGCGCCCTTCAATTAAAACCCTTTCCGCCCGGCAGTTGGTAATGAGCTTGGCCCCGGCCGCCAAGGCGGTATTTAAAAATTGTCGGGCATCCCACTTGGCGTTATATTTGCATCCCAAAACACACAGACCACAATTAACGCATTTGGCGGGATCGCCAAATTTGGGGAGCACCTCCGGTTGCAACCCCATCCGGGCGCAGATGGCGAAGAGTTCCTGAGTGGCCGGACGCCACTTTTGCCGGTGAGCGGTAGTGATCGGGACTTCCCGGGCCAGTTCTTGGAACTCGGGTTCCAGGTCGATCCCCAGCCGTAACAGGCCTTGATCCGCCCGTACGGCGTTTCCAGCGGATAAAGGGGTGGTCCCTCCGGTACCTTGGCCGCTGACAATGATTAGGCCGGCGGTTGATTTGGTGACCACCATCCGGGGAAAGGCCAATTGAATCAAGCGTTCATCAAAGAAAATACCGGTATGGCGCAAGCGGCCCAGCAGGTCCGGAGGAAAGGGAAAAGGCCTAAACTCCGGTCCTTGCTCAACAACAGTCACCGCAAAAGAGCCTTGGAGTTCCTTGGCCATTATTGCCCCGCCGGCGCCGCTCCCCACCACAATTGCTCGTTTCATGAGAAGTCTCCTTTTGGAATGTCGGTACTTGGCGTTTCCCGCCAATATGCCCTGCAAAATGGGTGGCCTTCCGTGATTCGCGCGCTAAACTCCAAACTTGTTCCTCCGGAAAGCCCCGCGGCCAGCCCTTGGTCCAAGGAGGCCATTACTTGACAAATCTCACCGGAATAATAACGGCTGAAAAAGCATTGCGAAATGATAATTCCGTCCGCTGTGCGGTCACTTTGGAGATCAATTTTAATAATCCGGTATAAAATGCGCATCAATCTGATTACCTCGTCCCGGTTGGCCGGACCGAACCGGCGCCGTAATAATTGCCCGGCTTGAAACGCCTTCCCATACAGCCTGTCTTTGAGCAGGGCGTGATCATTGTTTTGCGCCAGTTGCTTTTCGACCGCGTTGGTGGTGAAACGGGCATAATTTTCCAGTAATTCCCGGGTAGAGAGTTCTTTTAATTGCGCAACCGGGCATTGGAAGGCGTCGGCGCTTAGAATCATCAGCCGGCGTAATACCATTCTTCTCATAAACCCCGGGATAAAAAACTCCAAAGGGACCAGTAACCATTTCCCCAACGCCATCTTAACCATCCTTATTTTTTTAGTCGATTCGGTCGAACACAACGCCGGCGTTTTCCCGCTCTTCGCGGTACAAAGCATTGATAATTGCGTCATATTTGCAAGCGATGTCCGCCCGTTTCATTTTGAGGTTCGCGGTGAGGTCGCCGTCACTGATTGTGAGGGCGTCCGTCAAGATCGCCCATCTTTTGACCTGTTCCGGACGGGAAAGTTGCTGATTTGCCTTTTGGACGCCGGCTTTCACGGCGGCGGCCACCTCCGGAGCCGGACCGTCGGGAGCCCAAAAGAGCGCCGTGCAATATGGCTTATTATTGCCACAGAGCATAACTTGGTCGATTCCCGTAAATTCCCTCAGCAGCAATTCGACCTTCACTGGATTGATATTTTTTCCATAAGCATCGATAACCACCTCTTTGCGGCGGCCGCGAAGCACCAGGTAATCGTCATCCGTCAATGAACCGAGATCTCCGGTATGGAGCCAGCCGTCCGTCAATAGGGAATCATCCGTATTTTTGAAATATCCCTGCATCACTTGCGGGCCTTTGACCAAAACTTCGCCATCGGGGGCGATCCGGATTTGGGTTTCCGGCAGCGGTTGGCCTACGGTTCCGATCCGATTGGCCTGAAACCGGTTTAAAGTAATTAACGGCGCTTCGGTCAGGCCGTAAGCATTATGGATTTCAATTCCGATCGCTCGGAACGTCTGTAATAGTCCGGTGTTGACCGGCGCGGAACCGACAATTAATTGGCGGCAACGGCCGATGCCGGCTGCCCGGCATACCGCCCGGCGCAGTAAGCTACCCCAGAGCCGTTTGGGGAGACCGCCTTTGCTTTGTAAATAGAGGCGTCCCAGCGGACTTTGGACCGCTTTTTCCCAAATTTTTTCATAAAACCGGGGTACCGAAAAGAAAACCGTCGGCCGGACTTTTGGCGCCATTTTAGGAAGTTCATGAAAATCTTCCAAAAAATAAACAGCCAATGGCGCCGGAGCATAATAGAGGGCGTAACCGGCGAGGATTCCTTCGACGACATGGTTCATGGGCAGGCAGGATAAATAGCGGATCTTGTTGGTCCGGGCCTGCCAGGGCGGGAGCGCGGCCAGCGACTCCGCCATCCGGCGGAGCTGGGCATGGGTAAAAGCCGCCGCTTTGGGCCGGCCGGTAGTGCCGGAGGTATAGCGGAGCGTGGCGAGATCGCCAAAACCAACCGGCGCGGCCGGGGGAACTGTCAGATCGGCCCCCAGTGTCAAAAAACGCTGCCAGTCCAGGAAGCGATCCGGTGAGCAGCCTGGTGGTTGGCGGCAGAAAGATATTACCGGTATTTTCAGGGCAACATCAGCGGCAGTTAATTGTTCCAGAATTTTCGGTACACCGACAAAGAAAATCCGGGCGCCGCAGTCGTTGATGATCTCCAATAATTCCCGGGTCGGGCTGCTGTAATATAAAGGCACGCTCACGCCGCCACTTAATCCGACCGCAAGATCAATCACTAAATAACGGGTGCTGTTAAAGCCGACGATTGCCACCCGATCTCCGGGGGCAATTGCCAACTTGGCCAGGGAAGCGGCGGTCATTTCGATCGTGCGGCGGATCTCGGCCGCGCCCCGGGGAATAATTTTGCCGTCGCTCAGATCATAATATGTGATCGGCCGGCTATGGCGAGCCATCCGAAAGAACGCCTGCTCATGAACGGTCCGCCCCGAACGGTGCATAAAACCCTTCATAATCGCATACTGAAGTGTTGACGGGAAAAAGCTGCGCCAATCGCTCCGGTAAGC
This sequence comes from Bacillota bacterium, assembly GCA_050115405.1. Taxonomy (GTDB): domain Bacteria; phylum Bacillota; class UBA4882; order UBA8346; family UBA8346; genus DATCLA01. The sequence goes on along the minus strand of JASFQO010000118.1, from coordinate 2,748 downwards.
TCCGAGCAGACGGTCGAGGTTGTCCCGCCGGTATGTCCGATCTTCCTCAAAATAGGAGGCTAAAGAAAGCAGCGAAGCAACCGGGCTTTTGGGGGCAACAAAATGGCGCAGCCATTGAAAATGGCCGATCGGGAACGGCAGAAAAAGCGGCGGCGCCAGTTGTAACCCCAGTTTTTGCAGGGCCCATTGCCGGGTAAAATGAATCAGCTCCCTGACGGTAGGGAGTGCCGCAGTCGGTAAGGTAAGGTGGAAATTTAAGCCTACGGCCCGCGCGTCAAAGGTTAATTTCACAATCGCTTCCGCTACGTAATCGCCGGGGACCAGATTGATCTTCAGGGACGGTTTAACCGGAAAAAGCTTTAATTTGCCGGTCAAATAGAGCCGTAACGGAAAATACAGCGTGTTAAAAGTTTTAATAGCGCCGGTTTGGGAATCGCCGACGATCATCCCGGGACGGAAAACCGAGATGGGCAGATCGGCTTTAGCCGCCTGGACCAGGGATTCGGCTTCAAATTTAGTTAACTCATAATGATTGGCAAATCCGTACTCTCCGGTTAGTTCCGCTTCGGCAACAGTCCCAGTCCGTCTTCCGGCCACATAAGCGGTGGAAACGTGGGAGAAGCGGCTCAGCCCGTGAAGTTGCTGAATGGTATAGGCGAGTTCCAATAAGTTTTGGACACTTTTAACATTGTTGTGGCGCAGAGTCTCCAGCGGTCCGTTAAGCCGGATGTCGGCGGCCAGATGAATAATATGGCTGACTGTTTCGGTCAATTTCCGGTATTCCGGTTCATCCAGGCCTAATTGGGGTTTGCTTAAGTCACCGGTTAATACCTGAATCCGGCCGCCAAGCGCCTTCGCCAAATCCGGCCAATCCCACCAGGACCGTTCCAAGCGAAGTTTAGCGGCAGCCGGATTATTACCCCGGATCAAAATGATCACCGGCCGATTGGTCTCTTCCAGAACCAACCGGGTAACTTGGGTTCCTAAGAAACCGGCGGCGCCGGTGATCAAGATCGCTTTGTCCATTCTAACCTCCATGCCGAGATACGGCAGAAAACCCACTAAAATGAATTACCAACGCCCAACATCCAACGCCTAATAGCTAATATCCAATGTTCATGTTATCATCCGCCGGCTGATGATTTGCGCCAACAGCTCCGGGTTGCGTTTGGCCCGTAATTGATGGATTTGGTAGTTTTTACGCAGCAATTCCTGTTGGGGAAGGGGATTTTGCAATAGTTTTTCAGTCCGGCATTCCAGTAATTGGAAGAGGCGGGGCGAGTTATATTCCAATAAATAGTCGTCATTAATTTCAAAATCATGGTACAGGTCCCACAAACGTTGATCGTGACTGACTGCGATCTGAGGCACTGCAGCGGCTGCCGAAAGTACCCCCGCATGATAACGGGATGTAATCAATAGCTCTAGGCTGCGTAGTATCGTTGTCATTTGGGAAGCGTCATACTCTCGAGCTGAAAAAATCCGGACCTCTCGGGAATGGCGCATGGATGATTGAATCTGTCGGGCAAACGATTCGTCCAACTGTTCCATGCACAGTAGCGCCAAAGAACGGCCATATTTTGCGATGAGCCGGTCGCCGTAATCCGCATAACCCTTAGCCAGAGTTTCCCGGGCGCGACGGCGTCGCCGGGAACTGGAATAATAATAGGGCCAACGGTAACAATTTTCGGGGCGTCCCCATAAACGCAACACCACCGGCCAGAGATAAAAATCAACCGCGGCGAGACCGATGACTCCCGCGGCAGCCTCCGGCCAGAATCGCTGCGACAAATGATGATCCCCAGGGTCCGGGTCAAAATTAAAAGCCTGATCAGCGGATACTGCGAGAGGCGCGGTGATTTGCCGATCCCGCAGACGGTCGGCGGCGGCCTGGGACCGGGTAATAATCAGGTCAGTTTTGTTTGCTTCCAATTGCACCAATTTAAGGTTGAATGCTGATAAACTTCCCGCATCGGCGGCATAAGCGATTACAGTCTTCCCATATTGATGGGCGCAGTGAGTTACCCATAACCAAGCCCAAAGTAAATAGGAAGTCCAACCGTCCATATAACAACTTCCTTCCACCAACAAGATAAGATCGTGCTCCCGCACCAGGCGCCGAAAGGCCCCAAAATAAACCGGCGGAATGGATGCAATTTTAAGTTGGGGTCCTTCTTTAATATAGCGGGATAAATTTTCCCTGCACAATGTGGGGATGGTGATTTCAATCCCGGGGCCGAAAACCAGGCGGACCTCTTTAATAATGGTTAAAAGTCTGGCTTCCGAACCGGTATTATTGGCGCCATTATACCCAACGAGAAGCACTTTGCGGATCTTGGCGGCAATGGTCTTTTTACGCATTTGCTTCAATTATCCTTTTTTGGTTCTTTATCTTCATCCGGATTAATTTCTCCAATGGAAGTTTCTACATGCTTAACCAACATTCCTTTTGTTACAACAAATCGGTTAGCATTACCAATCAATCGTCTGGCTCCCTGAGGCTAAGGATGGCGACGGCGACGCTTCTTTTCGCGGATGAAAAATAGCGGCCGGCTCCGAAAGCCTAAGCTTAATTGCCAGTCGAAAGGGCACGGATGGCGGCGACCAGACAGGAGATTAACAGGTTTTCCTGAAGGACAAGCAAAAGCGGCACTTGGCTCTCATTTATTATTTTAAAATCATCTTTAGCCGGTTTCCCGGTACCCGAGAGTCGGCGCTATCCCCCAGACGCGCCGATGGATTTTGCCG
>JASFQO010000117.1:0-6837 GCA_050115405.1 Bacillota bacterium | reverse complement strand
TCCCCTTTGACCGTAAACAGTTCCCCGAGCGCTTTGGGAAATTTTCCCGCGATCAATTCCGGCAGGGATTCGATCTTTCCTTCACAGGTTTTTTTGATCTTTTCCCAAACATCATTGGACAACGGACTAATTTCAATCGCTACTTTATAAGGTCGGGTCTGGCTTCCCTGGACCAACGCCTTAATACTGCCCCGCTCCAGCTTCAAGTCGAGTACCGCGCCGTTGCGCACATAACTGCGGCCGCGCCCGATCCGATTGGCATAGTCGGCGTAACTCTCCAAGTTTTCATTCCAGGCCAGCCCCCACCAGGAGTTGGCCAACTTTTTACCGGTAATCACCACCGGGGAAATGGTCGGGTCTGTCTTACGCAGTTTGGCCACCTTCTTCTCCGCCCGGCGTTTTCTCTCCGCCACCGGCACATAAGCCGGAAATTCATAATAAGCCATCTTTCCTACCCCTTCGTCCGTAATAGCTTTAAACCGTCAACCGAAACATCTCCATTAACTGCCGGTTATCCAGTTCCGTAATCCAACTTTCCTTAAGGTCGGGCAAAATATCCTGCGCCAATTGCGTCTTGGCCGTGATCATTTGGTCAATCTTCTCCTCAACCGTCCCCTGGGTGATAAACTTGTGCACTACCACATTACGTTGTTGCCCGATCCGAAAGGCCCGGTCGGTCGCTTGATTTTCCACCGCCGGATTCCACCACCGGTCAAAGTGGACCACATGATTGGCGGCGGTCAGATTCAGCCCCACCCCGCCCGCTTTCAGCGACAACACCATAAACGGGACATACTCCTGGTCCTGAAACCGGGCCACAATTTCTTTCCGTTTGGCGACCGGCGTCTCGCCGTGCAACACCAAACCTTCATGGTGAAAGACCGCGTTCAAAAAGGCGCATAGCGGCGCGGTAATCTCTTTAAACTGCGTAAACACCAGGACCCTTTCCCGTTTGGCCGCAATTGTCGCACAAATCTCCCGCAGCCGGGCGAACTTGCCGCTCTCGTTTTCCACATAACTCGCCTGTCCCAAATATTGATCGGGATGATTGCACAGTTGTTTGAATTTCATTAAAGCCGCCAGCACCAACCCTTTCCGTTCGATCCCTTCCGCCGTCTCCAACTTGTTTTGCAACTCTGCGACCGCCGCGCCATAGAGCGCCGCCTGTTTTTTACTAAGCGTCGCGTACGTTTTCATCTCGATCTTCTCCGGCAGATCGGCGATCACTTGACGGTCGGTCTTCAGCCTCCGCAAGATAAACGGGGCGACCGCCTGTTTCAATTTTCGATATCCGTCCGGGCTCTTCTGCAGTTTTTTGGTTAAAACCGTAAACTCTCTGGTGCTGCCCAATAATCCTTTATTCAAAAAATCAAAGATTGACCACAGGTCGGCCAACCTGTTTTCCACCGGCGTCCCGGTCAATGCGATCCGGCTACGCGTCTTTAACTGTTTGACGGTCTTGGTCTGTTTGGTGCCGGGATTTTTGATTGCCTGCGCCTCATCCAGGATCAACAAATCCCATTCGGTCCGGACGAGCCATTCCAACCGGGCCAGCATTCCATAGGTGGTGATATAAATGCCGCCGCCGCAGTCCATGGGCGTCGTCAGATCCTTCTTTTCCTGGGGATGAATTACGTAATATTTCAATTTTGGGGCAAACTTGGCGATTTCCGCCGTCCAATTGCCGATAAGCGAAGCCGGAACCACTAATAAGACTTTTTCTTCCTTAGCGGCAAAAACATTGGTCAGCAGGGCAATTACCTGGACGGTCTTCCCCAGGCCCATATCGTCGGCGAGACACGCCCCCAGCCCCAATTGTTTCATAGTATGCAGCCAGTTAAACCCTGATTTCTGATAATCCCGGAGCGTCGCGTGAAAATCCGGTCCGCAGACCGCCGGCGGAATCGTCTCCGGCCGCTGCAATTGCGTCAACATCTTTGCCAACCACTCCCCATTGCCGACCTCAACTTCGCATTTTTCCTCCTTCAGGCCCAAAGCGCGGGAAGTCGTCAATTGCAGCCGCATCGCTTCCAACAATGTCAAGTCGCCATGGCGCGCCAACCGTTGCGCCCGTTCGTAAGCGGCGAGCGTCTCCTGCAACCGTTCGTGGTCCACCTCCACCCAGCGGCCCTTTAAAAACGCCAACCCTTCCGAAGCTGCCAGCAGTTGCTTGATTTCCGCCACCGTAAGCGTTTGATCGCCCAGGGACAACCGCACATCAAAATCAAGCAACGCGTCCAATCCCACTACTGAAGGCTGCTTGGCGCCAATATTGACCGTCAACCGCAGGGACTCCCCTTTTTTCCGCCACCAGTTGGGAATACGGCATAAGATCCCGGCCGCCTCATATAAAGAGACTTCCTTTAAGAAAGTATAAGCCTCCTCTGCGCTAAACCCGACCGGATGAAAGATCTCGCCGTTTGCCACCAAATCCGCAACCAAAGCGCTCTGCCCGGCGGCCTGATTGACGGTGGCCAGTAATTCCAGGAGTTTTTGGCTATTTTCACCATATTGGAGCAAAGCGTTTTGCAGCGGCAGATGCTTTGCTTTACCGGTGGCGGAAGGCTCCGCCGCATAGGTGGCCAAAAAGGCGAAGGGGAAATCCTCCCGTTTGCTTTCCACCAAATGGAAGTAAACTTTCCCTGCCAGGTGGAGCGTAGGGTTTTGTTTGCTAAAATATTCGGAGACGCTGCCGTCATACTGTTGAATTACCGTCGCAAACGCCTGATTCAAGCGTTCCCAAACCCGTTCCAGCCAGCGTCGGTCCAAATATTCGGCGCCGCTTAAATACGGAGCTTGTGAAAGCAGCCGCTCCCCCAGCTCGTCTTCCAGTTCGGCGACGGCTTGGTCGCGCAAAGTATCCAAATCCGGGTTCCGCGTTAAATTCTTCACAAAAGCAACGGCGATTTGAAACAGATATTCCACCGATACGGAAAGCCCCTCCGGTTGCGGGATTGTCCCCAATACAAACCAGGCCGTGTCCCGGTTGGAGCGATATAACTCATACCAATCCGGTCCGAATTCCGGGGCGTCGGTCTCGGCCCCGCCCGGTCCCGGATACTGCCAATCCAGGGCATAAACGCCGTCCGGCTCAATGATGGCTACCAGTTCTCGCATCCTCTTACTATGCATTCACAGTCTCCTCAAGCTTCCTTAAACTTAATAAACTTAAGTTTATTACCACAAACCCTTGGCAATCTCCTGCTGTTATTGATAACTACATTTCTTTAAAAAATTTGAAAATATTTACGTAGCACTATTATTAATTTATAAAAATTGCCGATAGAATAGGGGAACCAAAATTTAAAATTTAAAACATCAAGGAGTGTGGTTAGTGTGGTGTCGTCCTCGGCATTAGCGCTACAAGTAATCTCGGTGAAAAAGCCTTGTTAGAGGCTTCCGCAGGTTATTCCGTTTCCGGTAAAAACAAATATAAAGATTCAGGTACTGAATATAAAGCTGATACTGACATTTTATTGTTGCAAGCCAAATATTTCCACTTCTTCACCAATAATTTTGGCTTGGGGATTGGCTATAAATTTACTCAATACAAAGTTACTGAAGGTGTTTACAATGGTACTAAATATACCATGTCCGGCCCGACAGTTGGTTTAACCTACATGTTTTAATTAGTCCTCAGTTCAAAAGTAATTTTGGAGAAACAAGCTCCGGAGCTCATATTTATAGCCGGGCCCGTCAACATTCGCCGGAGGTGCTTCACACGTCGTTTCTTCCAAGTCAACCACATCGCCGGTGGCTTCGATAATGGCTTCACCAGTTTAAGCTCGTAAATATGATGTCCGTTTATATACAATAGCGTGATTTTATCGAAACAACAGACAAATTACACTTTCATTACTTTAGTCCTATTATCGGGCTAAAAAAGTTGCCGATATAATATCTAGACCGAAATTTAAAATTTAAAACATTTTAAGGAGTGTGGTTAGTTATGAAAAAAATTTTTGTAATGCTGTTCCTTGCGGGTGCGCTGGTCTTCGCTTTAGCGGCCGGGGCGATGGCGAGCAATGTGTATGTGGACGGTCTGGTCGAAGGCAATGCAGAATACACGGGCATCAACGACCAGGACTTCAGCGGCTTGACTTTGGGGGCCAACCTGACTTTTGAGAAAATCTTCTTGAATCTGGAGTATGCGCAGGAGACCAGTGAAGAAGATGGCGATGATTCCGATATGGATACGATTAACCTTAAATGCGGTTATGCGTTCTTCGTCGGTGATGAAAGCTATCTGGCGCTAACGGCGGGCTATCATCAGAAGAAACCGGATACAAGTTATAATCCTGAACTAAGCGGCGCCCTGATTGGCCTGACCGCCGTAAGCAACCTCGGTGGAAACTCCCGGCTGGAAGGCTCCGCGGCTTATTCCGTCGACGGAACTTACAAAGTAGACGGCGATCCGGATACAGACCTTGATATTTTACAGTTGCAAATCAAATATTCCTTCTTTTTCACCGAAAACTTCGGCGCGGGAATCGGGTACCGGTATACCCAGTACAAATTTGAAGATGATGATAAAACGACCCATTCCGGTCCGACGGTTGGGGTGACGTACCGGTTTTAAACATGACACGGGGAAACCCTCTGTCCTTAAGCAATAACTTTAAAACGGCAGGCCGTCAAGGGTTCCCCTGGGGTCTGCCGTTTGGTTTAATATACCGGTAAAAATATTGTTTTCTTAGTAGCTCTTGATGAATGTCAAAAACAAGACATAGGAGAGTACTTCGATCTGATTAGCGACTTTCATTCACTACATTTCCCATGATAAGCCAGACAACGGAAGAACCTTCCTCGTGTCTCCAATCCTTTGAGCAAGCGCCCCGTCCCAACTGCTATTGTTTGCCATTTGTTCCGTCCTTTCTTGAAAATGTTAAAAATAAATCAAATAACAACAAATGCTAATTTTTATGAAAAAAATGACCGATATTTTTTGTATCTTAAAAATTAACCTTTAAAGGAGTAGACAAAATGAAAAAGATTTTAGTAACGTTGTTAGTAGTAAGTTCAATGATCTTCGCCATGGCAATTGCCACGATGGCCAGCGATGTGTATGTGGATGGTTTGGTTAGTGGAGATTTAGAAAGTAAAACTACCTACGCCCTTCTTCCTACTGAAAATTCTGATGATAAATACGACTTGAACGGCTATACGGTTGGGACAAACCTCAATTTCGGTAGACTTCTCATTAATTTGGATTATTCAAAGGACACTATCAAAGCAATTGAAGCCGGTGAATCAGATGAAGATCAAAACACAATCAACATCAAATGCGGTTATATTTTAATCGGCGACGAACAAAGTTATTTAGCGCTGACCGCCGGATATCACCAAACGGAACCTGATGAAAATACTGATGATGAAAAAATGAATGGTGCCATCATTGGCCTAAACGCCGCAAGTAATCTCGGCGAAAGATCCCGTTTGGAAGGTTTCGTGGGCTATTCCGTCGATGGTTCCATGGAATTTCTAGATGATGATTCCGGCTCAACTGTAAAATATGATCTGGACATATTATTATTACAAGTTAAATATTCTTACTATTTGACCGATAATTTTGGCATTGGGATCGGATATAAGTCAATCCGGTATAAAATTGACGAAGAATTGTTTGTTAGTAAAATTACCCATTCCGGTCCGACAATTGGTTTAACTTATCGGTTTTAATTAACATACAAGCTCAAAGAAAGTTTTCCAAAAAGGTAGGCTCATCAGCAAAACGACAAGAAAATAGCCCCGGGTTTTCTAACAACCCGGGGGTTCGATTACATTTTGATATTTACCGCTTTAGTTCTTTAAAATCTTCTCCTTGATTACTGCGGCCACCTTATCGGCGGTGACGCCGCCGATCACCTCGTCGTTGATCCGGATCGACGGGCCAGATTCGCAACCTTCCATGCAGAAGGTGGCGTGCAGATTAATCCGGTCCCGAATCCCGGCCTGCTCCGCCTGCTTCATGAACTCCTGCAAGGTATCATAGGAACCGTTTAAATAACAGCAAGTCCCGACGCAGACCGCCACATCCACTTTATTGATGGCCCGGCTTTGAAGCAATTCAATCTCCGTACCGCTGATCCGGGCCCGCATACTATAGCCGGTATGAAGCGTATGGTGGGCTTCCCGACTATTCGGCTTATCCAACCATTTCTCATAGAACTTGGCCACGATCGGGTTATCCTGCGATTTACGCAGCTGAGAAAGGGTGTCCGCCCGGTAGATTCCCTTGGCGCGCGCTTTTTTCGCTTCAAGATTGGTATTGATCGGCTGGCCGGCGCCGCTGATACAGCCGCCCGGACAAGCCATCACTTCAATCATATGGTAGGAGGCTTCGCCGCTTTTAATCCGCTTCAACAAGCTTTTGGCGTTATTTAAGCCTTGGACCACCGCTATCTTCATTTCCCGACCGTCCAAATTGACGGTAGTCTCTTTCAGACCTGCAAAGCCGCGCACCGCTTTAAAGTTGACCTGTTCCAGCGTTTTGCCGGTCGCCATCTCATAAGCGGCCCGCAGGGCGGCTTCGGTGACCCCGCCGCTGGCGCCAAAGAGCACGCCGGCGCCGGTGGTGAACCCAAACGGCATATCAAAGGCATCCGGTTCCAGCTGCTTAAAGTCCAGCCCGGATTCCCGCAGCATCTGACCTAACTCCTGAGTAGTCAGCACCAGGTCGACATCCCGGACGCCGTCGGTCGCGAACTCCGGCCGGGCGGCTTCAAACTTCTTCGCCGTACACGGCATAATCGAGACCACATAAATCTGGCCGGGGTCTTTGCCCAACTCTTTCGCCCAGTACCGTTTGATGACCGAACCGAACATCTGCTGCGGCGA
>JASFQO010000116.1:0-6864 GCA_050115405.1 Bacillota bacterium | reverse complement strand
TATTACCCATTGTGATGATTTAGGAGTTGCTATTGCTTTTCCGGAAGTTCATCCAATGGGAATTGACCTTGAAAAAATAAATTACAATAAAAGGGATATTTTGGGGAGACAAATCACTGCTTTTGAAAAAAAACTCGCAGATGCTTTGTTGGTAGAGGAGACCGGACTTACATTGTTATGGACGGTTAAAGAGGCCTTATCCAAAACGATCAAAACGGGATTACTGACCCCGTTTGAGGTTTTTGAAGTTTCGCAAATTGAGCTATCCGGTAATTTTATCCGCTGCAATTTTAAAAATTTCACTCAATATCGGGCGCTCTCTTTCGTGATTGATGATTATCTTTGTTCCCTTGTTTTACCTCAGAGAACTAGATTAGAATTTGACATTGTTTCGTTTCTAACTTGTTTTACTATGATTGCATTGGGGCGGGGAAAAAATCAATACGACCTTCACGGTAAGTTCAAATTTGCCTTTTGAAAATGGGATCTCAAGTGAGCGAGAATAATGATGTGATGGGTGTTTGATGAGCTAAACGCATTAGATTTACACATTTATTTTAGTTTTATGAATTGATACTGACTTGAGAGACCGCTTGGCGTTGGTGGTAAAACCTGGTGAAAAAGGTGATGAAGATTTGGCGAAACCGTTAGTATTTATGTTTAGTGGCCAAGGGTCGCAATATTATAATATGGCTCGATCTTTGTTTGAGCAAAATGATACGTTTTGTAAATGGATGTTGAAAATTAACTATATCGTTGAATCACAAGTTGGTCGATCGATAATTGCGGAGCTATATCATAGTCAAAAAAAATATGAAAAATTTGAACGGCTTTTATATACCCATCCGGCAATATTTATGGTTGAATATTCATTAGCCCAAGTTTTGTTGAAAAAAGGATTTGAACCTGATTTTGTTTTAGGTTCAAGTTTGGGAGAGTTTACGGCAGCCGCGCTTTCTAATGTGATTTCACTTGAGGATTCAATTGCCTGTTTGCTGAGACAAGCGGAGATGGTTGAGAATTATTGCTCCGCCGGGAGAATGTTAGCGGTATTTGGCCCGGATTCTTTCTTTTATGAACAGCCCGCGGTCTACCAAAATACGGAATTGGTAGCGGTGAATTATCACTCTAACTTTGTAATAGCCGGATATACCGAAGCGATTAACCGAGTGATCGCTTTTTTAAAACAAAATGCAATAACCCATCAATTATTACCGGTATCTTTTGGCTTTCATTCGGGATGCCTCGATCCGGTTGAAAAGATTTATAAGGATTTTTTGTCGCAAAAAAAGTTTCAAAAACCCATTATTCCTTTTATCTCCTGTTTGTTTGGAAAGCTAATTACCGAAATTCCGGATAATTATTTTTGGGATGTAACCAGAAAACCCATTCAATTTCAGTCCGCTATTCGGGAGTTAGCCCAAAAGGGGGCTGTTTTTTTAGATTTGGGACCTTCGGGGACATTGGCTAATTTTGTAAAGTATAATTTGCCCAAAGAGTCCTTAACCCAATATTATTCTATAATAACTCCTTTTGGGCAAGAAATAAAAAAGCTGAATGAAATGGAAATTTTTTAGTTTAAATGAACAAACAAAGATAAGTTTTATGCCTTGGAGGTAAAAATGAATAAAGAAGCGATATTGAAGATAATTGTCGACCATACTTGCGAAGTAATTCCGGAATTGAAAAATCATGAGTTTAAACCCGGGGATCGTTTGGTTGATCTTGGCGCGAATTCAGTGGATCGAGCTGAAATAATTACCATGACAATGGATTCATTAACGTTGCGCATTCCTCGGGTTGAACTGTTCGGGGCCAAAAACATTGGAGAATTAGCCGAGGTATTTTATGAAAAATCCTTTTCAAGCTGAGATTTTCGTTACAGGGATCGGGGTAACTTCGGCCATAGGGCAAGGTAAAACCGCTTTTTGCCAAGCATTACTGCAGGGAAAGCATCGGTTTAAAGTAATGAAACGTCCGGGCCGACAAAAAGATACCGCATTTATTGGCGCCGAGATTCCGGAGTTAATTTATCCGGATCAGCTATCGCCGCGGATCTTGAGGAAAACTTCTTTTTCAGGACAAGTGGCTTTGGTTACGCTTTTTGAAGCCTGGGAAGACGCCAAATTAAGCGTGGTGGATCCCGGCCGGATTGGATTAGTCATTGGCGGTTCCAACTTTCAGCAGCGCGATTTGATCCAAACTTTTGATAAATACAGGGAGCGGCTTGATTTTTTATCACCTAGTTACGGATTTTCTTTTATGGATACTGATTTATGTGGATTATGCACTGAACAATTCGGAATTCAAGGATTGGCTTATACGGTGGGAGGCGCTTCCGCCAGTGGTCAGGTGGCTATTATTCAAGCAATTGAAGCGCTCCGCACTGGTCAACTTGATGTTTGTATCGCCATGGGGGCTCTAATGGACCTATCATATTGGGAATGTCAGGCGTTTCGTTCATTGGGAGCGATGGGTTCGGACCGTTTCGCGGCTGATCCCGCGCTGGCTTGTCGGCCTTTTGATCAAAACCGGGATGGATTCATTTATGGAGAATCCTGCGGCGCAATTGTGATTGAACGGGCCGATGCGGCGATGCGCCGTCAAGTGGAGCCTTATGCTTTAATTTCAGGATGGGCGATTGGAATGGACGGCAACCGTAACCCGAACCCTTCCTATGATGGAGAAGTACGGGTGATTAAGAAAACTTTGGAACGAGCAAAGTTGGCGGTTCACGAAATCGATTATATCAATCCCCATGGGACCGGTTCGCTAATCGGAGATCAAACGGAACTTAAGGCCTTTGGCGATTGCGGACTTTCTAAAGCCAATATCAATGCCACGAAGTCCATTACGGGGCACGGATTAAGCGCGGCGGGGACGGTAGAAGCAATCGCCGTTTTGTTACAAATGGAAAAAGCTCTGCTTCATCCGACCCGAAACTTGGAAACTCCCATTAACACCTCTTTGAATTGGGTGCGAAATACGTCCCTGCCCCACCAGATCAAAAATGCTTTATCCCTAAGTCTGGGATTTGGAGGAATCAACACGGCTGTTGTTTTTACAAAGTTATAATTAGGAAGTTGGGAGAACAGGATTGATTTTGGATGATAAAGGAGAAATTATGTTGCCATCTGTAGTTGATTTTCAAGAAGTGGAACCAAGTGTCGTCCAATTAACTATGCAAGATAGGGTCCATAAAAATACTTTTTCGGATGAATTGGTGGAAGGGTTAATGCAATCCTTTCAAAAAATTCAAGCAAATGAAGGCTATAAAGCGGTAGTATTAACCGGGTATGACAGCTATTTCGCCTCAGGCGGGACGCAAGAGGGTTTATTAGCCATTCACGAAGGTCAGAAGAAATTTTCCGCTATCCGCCTTTATAGCTTGGCCTTAGACTGTGAGATTCCGGTCATTGCCGCAATGCAAGGTCATGGGGTTGGAGGCGGTTTCGTCATGGGAATGTTTGCGGATTTTATCATTTTAAGTCGTGAAAGCATTTATACTGCCAATTTTATGAAATACGGATTTACGCCGGGTATGGGGGCGACATGTATCTTACCGGAAAAATTAGGTTTGAGCCTGGCGACGGAGTTACTATTAAGCGCCGGCAATTATCGAGGCGCGGCTCTTGAAAAACGCGGAATTGCCTTTCCTGTCTTACCCCGCTCGGAGGTATTGGGCTATGCGCTCCAATTGGCGCGACAAATAGCGGAAAAACCACGAATTTCATTGGTTACCTTAAAAGAACATTTAGTTGCTTCGATTCGTGCTCAACTTGACGGATTTATTGAACAAGAAGCGGAAATGCACGAAAAGACATTTCATCAAGCCGAAGTAAAGGAACGGATCGTTGCCTTATTTGGAAAGTAAAAGTTGAAAATTGCTTTTTTCATGTGAATTAGTAAATTAAAAAACAGAATGATTGCAAGTCAATAGATTGACGAAAACGTATCTATATGCAACGACTTTAATCCTGTCGTATGTGGCGGACGAAAATCGCATCGCTTCAATGCGTTTTCGACCGGCATTCTGTTCCAAATAAAGTCGTTGCATATAGAAAAAGGAGAGTTGAAATGGGGCCGGTTGGAATTGAGGCAATGAATTTTTTTGGGGGAAGCGCCTGTTTGGATGTGGCGGAGTTAGCCAAACACCGCCAATTGGATGCCCTGAGATTGGATAATCTATTAATGAAAGAAAAGACAGTGGCATTGCCTTATGAAGATCCGATCACTTTCGGAGTGAACGCGGCTAAACCAATTGTTGATCTGCTTTCGGAAGCGGAGAAAGACCGAATTGAACTGTTAATTACCTGCACGGAATCTGGAATTGATTTTGGCAAATCGATCAGTACCTATATTCATTATTATTTAAGCTTAAACCGGAATTGTCGGCTATTTGAAATCAAGAATGCCTGCTATTCGGGAACGGCGGGATTTCAGATGGCGGTTAATTTTATTTTATCCCAGGCGTCGCCCGGGGCTAAAGCCTTAGTTATCGCCACGGATATTTCCCGGTTTTTGACGGCTGATCCCGGCGAAGCGCTTACGGCGGACTGGTCTTTTGCCGAACCGAGCAATGGCGCCGGGGCAGTTGCGCTTTTAGTCAGCGGCGCGCCTGATGTATTTCAAGTAGATGTAGGAGCAAACGGATATTATGGATATGAAGTGATGGATACCTGTCGGCCAATTCCCGATAGTGAGGCGGGAGATTCCGATTTATCTTTATTGTCATATCTGGATTGTTGTGAGCGGACATTTTGGGAATATCAAAAAAGAGTAACAGGAATTGATTATCAGAAAACCTTTCAATACCTGGCTTTTCATACTCCATTTGGCGGCATGGTCAAGGGCGCGCATCGCACTATGATGCGGAAGATGACCCGTACGGCCGCGGCGGAGATTGAAGCGGATTTTGTGGAGAGGGTTATGCCGGGGCTGACCTATTGTCAGCGGGTGGGTAACATTATGGGTGGCACGGTGTTCCTATCTTTGGCTGGAATTATCGATACCGGTAAATTTAACACGCCAAAACGAATCGGTTGTTTTTCATATGGGTCCGGTTGTTGTTCTGAATTTTATAGTGGCGTCGTTACGGCGGAAGGCCCCCAATTACAGCAACGTTTTGAAGGCCGGCGGCATTTAAATGAACGTTATAAACTATCCATGGAGGAATATGAAAGCTTACTTCAAGGGAGTAGTGCGGTGAAATTCGGCATCCGCAATGTCAAATTGGATTTCGACTTGATTCCTGGCGCCCAAAGGGCGTTTCAAGGTAAGTCCCGGTTGTTCTTGGATCAAATTCGCGAGTTTCATCGGGAGTATAGGTGGATCTCATGAATTATCAGACAATTCGGACGCGGTTGCAAGCCCCGATTGGTTACATCCAATTAGATCGTCCGGAAGCGAATAATACCATCAATGATCTTTTAGTGGCGGAAATGTATCAGGCGTTGGCGTTATTTGAAGAGTCGGCGACAATCGTTATCTTGGAAGGGTTACCGGATGTTTTTTGCTTTGGCGCGGATTTTCAGGGAATCAAAACAAAGTTGGTAAGCGGCCAAACGGTTGAGAATAATCCGGAGTCTTTGTATGATCTGTGGTTAAAAATGGTGAACGGACCGTATATAGTCATATCGCATGTAAGAGGAAAGGTAAATGCGGGTGGAATCGGTTTTGTGGCTGCCAGCGACTTGGTGCTTGCCGATCAGACGGCGCGGTTCAGCCTGTCTGAATTGTTATTCGGGTTGTTCCCGGCTTGTGTTCTACCTTTTTTAATCCGACGGATTGGGTTTCAAAAAGCGCATTATTTGACATTAATGACTCGGCCGTTGTCGGTCCAAACGGCACACTCTGTGGGTTTAGTTGATGCCTATGACTCTCAAAGTGAGAATTTAATCCAAAAGCATTTATTGCGGTTAAGATACTTGTCTAAAACGGGAATTTCACGCTACAAAAGATATCTTAACCAATTAGACGATGTTTTATTGCAATCAAGATCAATGGCAATATCCGCTAATCGGGAAATATTTGCTGATCCAATAAATCTTGAGGGAATTGTCCGGTATGTGGAAAAAGGGCAATTGCCCTGGGAACGATGAAATCAAGCCAACAAATTTTAGAATGGAATTGAAAGGAAGGTCGAAAAAATGCTGACATTTGTGTTTCCCGGGCAAGGTTCACAAAGCAAAGGAATGGGCGGAACCCTTTTTGAGGAATTTACGGAACAAACCGCCTTGGCGGATCAAATATTGGGTTACTCAATAAAGGAACTGTGTTTGGAAGATCCATACTTGAATTTAAGCTTAACACAATTTACCCAGCCGGCTATCTATGTCGTAAATGCATTTAGTTATTTAAAACGGCTGAGGGAAACGGGAAGAAAACCGGACTTTGTTGCCGGTCACAGCCTGGGAGAATATAACGCTTTATTGGCGGCGGAAGTATTTGATTTTGAGACGGGATTGAGATTAGTCAAAAGGCGTGGCGAGCTGATGGGTAAGGCTACCGGAGGCGGTATGGCCGCGGTAATCGGCATTACCGAGGAGCAGATCGCTGAAATTTTAAATAAATATGATTTGCAAACCCTCGCGATTGCCAATCTTAATTCTCCTTATCAAATTGTTATTTCGGGACCGAAGGGAGATATAGGGAAGGCCGAATCGATATTCATGGAGATTAAAGATGTAAAAATGTTTACGAGCTTGAAAACAAGCGGTGCGTTTCATTCTTGCTATATGGAAGCGGCGAAAGAAAACTTTCAACTTTTCATCAAAGATTTTTATTTTCAGCGGCCGACCATTCCGGTAATATCCAATGTGTCAGGCAGGCCTTGTCCCCAAACCAGGATTGGGCAAACTTTGG
>JASFQO010000115.1:0-6866 GCA_050115405.1 Bacillota bacterium | reverse complement strand
TGCTTTTATTCTACTTTATGCCCGAGTTCCGACGGCGGTGTCTGTCCTTAAATTTTAATCAGATACTTCGCCAAAATTAAAAAGACCATTCCGGGCAAGCCTAAAAAACCTACCAACAAAGAATTATAAGGATTTACCGGAATTTGTAATTGCCAAATGATACTTCCGGCGTTCAGGATGAATAAAAGCAACGCTCCCAGGCCGCATTTGAAAAGCAGGTTATAAATTATCAATAGCGGCTGATAATAGCTGGTCCCCAACACATATAAAAAAAGCAACACAAATAAATAACCAATGATTGCCCCGGTGTACATCTGCAAGTCCCCCTTTGGCCCATAATATCATAAACTATTTTTATGGCCGGGAGTCCTCTTTTAGAACTTCAGCGAAAACTGTACCGCTCCCCGCAGACGCCAAATTCACGGGCTTTTTTCAGCAAATATAAATACTTCTTCTCGGTAACCCCCATATAATAGATAGCCAAATCAACCAAATCCGGGTCCGAAACCAGATTAAAATATTGATTGGCGTAGCCCCATTCTTGCTGCGCCAGCCGCAACTCCTCCAATAGCGGCGCAAATCTTTTATCGGCCTGCTCTTTTCCCGATCCATTCCATTTTTTGAGGTAATTGCCGAAGAGCACCCAATTAAAGTACTTATTTCCCACAAATAAAACCTCCTCCTCATCCCGACGTTCATGTCCTCCTTACGGACACAAACTATGGAGTGTAAATTACCTAACGGTAATTTTCACCCTAACTCTTAAATTGAGTATGGACAAATGAAGGAAGTTTTATACGTGCCAATCAGAACTCCACCCGGCCTTCCAGGGCTTTGCCAAGGGTAATCTCATCGACATATTCCAAATCGCCGCCAATCGGGAGTCCCCGCGCCAATCGGGTAATTTTGACCGCCAACGGTTTTAAAATCTTACCCAAATAAAGCGCTGTGGCTTCGCCCTCAACATTAGGGTCGGTCGCGATAATCACTTCCTTTAACCCGCCGGCGCCGACCCGCCGCAGTAATTCTTTAATCCGCAGGTCATCGGGGCCAATCCCTTCGAGTGGGGAAATAACGCCGCCCAGGACATGATATTGCCCCTTAAAAGCCCGCGTCTTCTCCATGACAATCACATCTTTGGGTTCTTCCACGACGCACAGGACGGTGGTTTCCCGCTTGGAATCAAGACATAAACCACACGGGGAGTTTTCCGTCAACGCCCCGCAAATTTCACAAAAACCCATTTTATGCTTGGCTTCCACCAAGGCTTCCGCCAGTTTGGTCACTTCCGTCTCGGGTAAGTTCAAGACATGAAAAGCCAGCCGTTGAGCAGTTTTCGGCCCAATGCCCGGTAACTTGGCTAATTCATGGATGAGCCGGTTCATGGGTTGCGGATAGAACATTTTTAAAATAGATTGGGCATACCGGGTATTTTAATATTGCCGGTTACCTTGCCCAGCTCCTTCTCGGCCAATTCCTGCGCTTTTTTAATCCCTTCATTGACCGCGGCCAGGACCAAATCCTGTAACATTTCCAGATCATCACTGTTAACCACTTCCGGGTCGATCGTCACCGACCGCACCTCTAACTTGCCGGTAATCTCCACTTTCACCGCTCCGCCACCCACGGTGGCGCTAACGGTTTGATCTCCCAGTTCCTCCTGGACCCGGGCCATTTGGGCCTGCATTTTTTGCATCTGTTTCATTGCTTGTTGCATATTTGGCATCATTTTGCTTTGTCCTCCTTTATTAATGGTTTGGCTTCCCCGCCAAACATGGCTACGGCCCGGGTCAGTGCATCCGGGTCCGCCTGCGGCTTGGCGGTCGGTTTCGCCGCCGCCTCGGTTACGGCTGAAAACGGCAGACAACAAATTTTAACCGCTTGCCCATATTGGTTTTGAAAGACCTCCTCCAACAGGGCTTGATTTTGCGGTAAAGAGAGGTTGTCCAAATGAAATTTCAAATGCGGCGGAAAACCGATCGTCAGCTTCCCCGCGCTGAAATCCAACGGTTTCCCTTCCTGGATTAAGGCGGCCACGGTCCGCTTGCGGGCCTTGACTGCCTCCAAAAAATTCTCCCAATCGGCAAAACCCGACCCGGCTTTTGCTCCGCCGGCGACGTTTGCCGCCATAGGGGCCGGGACTGAAGCGGCGCCCGGTTGCGCCGCCAAGGGCGGTTTAGGGCTAACTGCCGGCTTCTCCCGATAAGCAGTCCGCCCGGGAACAACCCCCGGGGTATCCTGTGGCGGGACCACCCCCTGACGCAGCATCTCTTCCAATCGCGTTACCCGGGCCGCCAAATCGGCGTCGGGTTCCCGCAGCGCGGTCAGTTTAATCAACGCCAATTCCAGCGGTAACGTACTTTGAAAACTCCGTTTCACCTCATAAGTCGCAGCCGCCAGCGTTTCAATAATGGTCACCAAATCCTCCGGCGCCCCGGCGTCCGTCGCCGCGCCGGTTAATGTTTGCAATAACAGCTCCCGAAAGTGCTCAATCAAACTCCGCCCAAATTGAAACAAATCCTTCCCGCCTTGCGAGACTTCGTCCAAAACCGCCAACGCCACCTCGGTATTCCGTTCCCGGACCGCCAAGGTTAACCGCTCTATCGCTTCTTCGTCGCATAAACCCAGAATCGCCCGGACATCCGCAGCCAAGAGGCGTTCCCCGCAATAGGCCAACGCCTGTTCCAACAGACTCAACGCATCCCGCATTCCGCCTTCCGCATATTTAGCGATTAACTCCAAAGCGGCCGGTTCGGCGTCGATCCCTTCCGCGGTTAGAATTTCCGTCAAGCGGCCGGTGATCTCCGCCACGGTAAACCGTTTGAAATCAAAGCGTTGGCAGCGCGAGATAATCGTCAACGGTAACTTATGGACCTCGGTCGTAGCCAAAATAAACACGACAAACTGCGGCGGTTCTTCCAAGGTTTTCAATAAAGCGTTAAAAGCCTCCGTGGTCAACATGTGGACTTCATCGATAATGTAAATCTTATATTTACCTTCGGTCGGGGCAAATTTCACTTTTTCGCGCAAATCGCGAATCTCGTCAATCCCCCGGTTGGAGGCGGCGTCAATCTCGATCACATCCATAAAGATCCCTTCATTAATCCGGGTACAGTTCAGACAGCGGTCGCAGGGTTCAACGCCTTGAGACGCCTCACAATTGAGGGCTTTGGCCAAAATTTTGGCGGTACTGGTCTTGCCGGTGCCGCGCGGCCCGGTAAACAGATAAGCATGGGCCACCCGTTTGGTTTCCAAGGCATGCGCCAAGGTGGTCATCACATGCTTTTGCCCGACGAAGTCGTGAAAGCCACGGGGACGCCAACGCCGGTATAATGTTTGGTATTCCATTGGATTCCTCCGAATAAGCTATCTTTCGTTTATTCGCGATTCAGGTTAAAACTCCTTTGACAGCGATTGGATTCTTACAATTCATTTTGAACCGTTAGCGGACCGTTCCCCCATGGCGGTTAAAACGGCCGAACAATACCGTTCGCTGTTCTTTTGCAGCCAACGAGCAATGAAATCCTCCGCCGGCCGGTTAAGTCCCATTTTCGTTAGGAAGCGTTGCGCTTGGGATAAACAATTACGGCGCAAGTCGCTACAAGTTGCAATTACTCCGGTTTGTTGCAGCAACTGAAGCAAATCGGGTTGCGACGCCGTTCGAATCGTCACCGCCAGTTCCGGGCGGCGCCGCAACAGCAAAAGCAAAGGTAACGTCAGTAGGCCGCGGCGCCGGTCCTGATCCACCAACTTACCCGGCGGCGGTCCGGCCAATAACTCTTGCAAATCGTTATCTAATTGATAGGCCATACCAAACCAGGCCCCGATTTTACCGGCAGCCTTTAGCCGGCGGTCATCATTCCGGACGGATTGTAACCCCAGCCGGCAACAGTTGGCAAAAAAAATCGCCGTTTTGCCGAAATTATAACGCCAGCCACCAAAAACGGAGAGCCATGCTCCCCGTTGCGCTTCCAATTCTTGCCGTAATTCACTGAGCGCCATGATTTGCAGCATCCGATTCATGCGGGAGACATAATCCGGACCGCACCTGTTGAAAAAACGGTAAGCCGCGCCAAACAACCAGTCGCTTAACAATATCGGCATGCCGCAGCCCCGGATCTGCCCCAACGTCAACCGGCCGTGCCGGTAAAATGAACCGTCGACCAGGTCGTCCTGAAACAATGACGCCAAATGGAGTAATTCGACTCCGGCGGCTAACGCGGCCGCTGTTTGGTTAAGCGCGCCTCCGGCGACGGCAAAACAGAACACCAGACGGGCCCGGTTAAATTTGCCCCGCAACGGGGTGAACTCCTGATAAATTTCCCGGGGTAAATGGCGCTCCAACAACCGGTCCAATTCTTCCCGCAACTGCCGCACCGCCAACTCCACTTCCATCGCAATCCGTTCTTGAGGTAGCATCAACGCCACCACAACCCCAGACAGATTAAAATTCCGGTTAACAGATGCAAACCAATGTTGCCGACCAACACCGGAATCAATTCCGGGATTTGATTGTAATAGCGTTTCAATTTAAGCACAATCCAGATGGCCAGTGGCAGCGTTATATAGGAATATAAAATTTTAGCCGGAAAGATCCGGCGAAGCACTCCGACGAAGAGCGCCAAATAAGCCAGGCTGATGATGCCCAAATAAACCCACACCCCCCGATTGGCGCCGCACCGCACAATCAAACCGCGTTTTCCCGCCTGCCGGTCCGCTTCCCGGTCCGGAAATTGATTTAACACCAAAACGCCCATGATCAAAAAAGCCACCGGAATCCCGGCCCAAAACGCTTCCCGATTTAAAATACCGGTCTGCGCCAGGAAACTCCCCATGACTGCCAACGGGCCAAAAGCAATCCCTAATGCCAACTCGCCCCAACCGCGTCCCATTCCGTTACAAAAGGGAATACTGTAAGCTATTCCCAACAAAGCGCCGGCTAAAGCCAGTATGAAAAGCAAAGATTCCCGGCAGGCGAGCGCCAACCCCAAAGCAGTCCCCAGGCCAATTACATAAGCCACGATCGTCCCCCGCCCGAAAGCCGCCCGCGGCAATAAACCCTGCTGAATAATACGACTGCCGCCGCTAAAGGGGGTTATTTGCCGATTGATCCGGTCACTGCCCAGCGCATCATAGTAATCATTGATAAAATTCGCTCCGGCGTGATTGGCCACTACCACCAACAAGGCTAAACAGAACAATCCGGGGTGAATCTTTACCGTCCGACTGGCTAAAGCCGTCCCGACCATTACCGGAATCAGCGAGGCGCTAAAAAAGGACGCCCGCATCGCTTTGATCCATATGATCATCCGTCGCATTATATTTCCCTCTTAAGCATAAATAGGTCATCCTTTTGTTTAATCGCTAAAGCGCATCACTTGCACTTCGAGGTCGGTGATAGTTTGGAGTTCGTCATAAAATTGCGCCGCGGACGTCTCCGGACCGTCAAAGACCAAGGTGATCAAGCCCTTCTGTTTGTCAGAACTGGGAACGCCCATTCGCCCGATAATATCACTGCCGTAACGCGTAATGATCTCCTGAACTTCCGGAGCTCGTCGGGCCCGTTGGTCGACTGCGATTCCAACTACCGACAATGTCTTTTTCATTTTAACCTCCATACCGCGCGGCGCCAAACGCACTGAAAAATAGGATACTCCTGCCGCGCGCCTCATGCCTTTTCATCTATCTTCACCGCTTTAAAGGCAATTTATGCGGGACGGGTTTTTTTAACCCTAATAAAAAAGCCCTTACCAGGCTTTCAAAAGGAAGATCCTTCAAAGACGGTAAAGGCGTATTAACCTTGTTTAATAACGGTTCACACCGTCAAGCGGTCGGTCCCCATAAAGTGCCGCAAGGCTTCCGGTACGGTGACGCTGCCGTCTTCATTTTGATAGTTCTCTAAAATAGCCGCCACTGTCCGCCCTACAGCCAGCCCGGAACCATTCAAAGTATGGACGAATTCCGGTTTCGCGCCCGGGACGGGCCGATAACGAATACCCGCGCGACGGGCCTGAAAAGCTTCGAAATTACTGCAACTGGAGATCTCCCGGTAAGTATTGAAACTAGGCAACCAAACCTCCAGATCGTAACATTTGGCGGCCGAAAAACCCTGATCGCCGCTGCACAGCAACATCACCCGATATGGCAGGCCCAATTTTTGCAAGACCGCCTCGGCGTCGCGCACCAGTTTCTCATGCTCCGCGTAAGAATCTTCAGGTCTGGTAAACTTGACCAGCTCCACTTTATTAAACTGATGTTGCCGGATAATTCCCCGGGTGTCCCGCCCCGCCGCGCCGGCCTCCGCCCGGAAACAAGCCGTATAGGCGGTATAATAAAGCGGCAGTTGCTCATTGCTTAAAATTTCTCCCCGATGAAGATTGGTAACAGGTACTTCCGCGGTCGGAATCAAAAAATACCCTCCCGGAGTACAGCAAAACATGTCTTCCTCAAATTTGGGCAACTGCCCGGTCCCGATCATTGCAGCCCGGTTAACTAAAAACGGCGGAAAAATCTCCGTATACCCATGCATTCTGGTATGCAGGTCCAACATAAAGTTGGTTACCGCCCGTTCCAGCCGCGCTCCCCAGCCTTTCATCACCACAAACCGGGCCCCGCTAAGCTTGGCGGCCCGTTCAAAATCCATCATTCCCAACGCTGTGCCCAGTTCATCATGGGCTTTCGGTTCAAAGTCAAAGTGGCGTGGCTCTCCCCAGGTCCGGACCAACTGATTTTGGGTTTCATCTTTCCCCACCGGTACCGAAGCATGGGGGATATTGGGGATGACTAACAAAATCTGCTCCAACTGTCCTTCCAGGTTACGGACTTCCAGATCCAATTTGGCAATCCGTTTTCCTTCTTCCTGCATC
>JASFQO010000114.1:0-6871 GCA_050115405.1 Bacillota bacterium | reverse complement strand
CTGGCGCCAGATAGGAAATTCGTAGTTTACCTCGTTAAGAGGGGAGGGATTCATTTTGAAGGCGAAAGCAATTGCCCGTTTTGTTCGGATAGCGCCACGGAAAGCGCGTCAGGTGATTGATTTAATCCGCGGCAAACGTGTTGGTGACGCTCAGACAATTTTAAAATTTACCCCCAGGGTTTCCAGTACGATTATTGGGAAAGTTTTAAAGTCGGCAATCGCCAATGCTGTTAACAATAACAAAATGAATCAAGATCGACTTGTTGTCTCTGAAGCATATGTTGATCAGGGTCCAACCATGAGGCCGAGCGTCTTTGATTCATAAACGCACCAGTCATATTACGATTGTACTGGCGGAGAAGGAGGGCTAATCATGGGTCAGAAAGTCCATCCAATAGGTTTGCGAGTCGGGATTATCAAAGATTGGGACGGACGATGGTACGCAGGCAAGAAAGAATATTCCCGCTTAATTCTGGAAGATGTCAAAGTGCGTGATTTTATCAAAAAACGCCTTTACGCCTCCGGAATTTCCCAAGTCGAGATTGAAAGAGCCGCTAACCGCGTTAAAGTTACCATTCATACCGCTCGTCCTGGTATGGTCATTGGCAGACAAGGTAATGAAGTTGAAAATATTCGTAAAGATCTGGAAAAGTTAACCGGTAAAAAGGTACAATTAAATATTGCCGAAGTAAAATCACCGGAACTCAATGCTCAACTGGTATCCGAAAATATTGCCTTTCAGTTGGAGCGACGGACGTCATACCGTCGGGCGATGAAACAAGCCATCTCGCGGGCGATGAAGTTTGGGGCTCAGGGTGTGAAAGTTAATTGCAGCGGCCGGTTAATGGGCGCTGAAATTGCCCGCAACGAGCAGTATAGCGAAGGTAAAGTTCCTTTGCATACTTTGCGGGCGGATATTGATTACGGCTTTGCCGAAGCAAATACCACTTATGGTAAAATCGGTGTCAAAGTGTGGATTTATAAAGGGGAAATTCTCCAGGCCGCCCGAAAAGTTCGCGCTAAGGCTGAGGGGGGAATTTGAAATGCCGTTATTACCGAAACGTGTTAAACATCGTAAAGTACAACGCGGCCGGATGAAGGGGAAAGCAACCCGCGGCAACGCCTTGGCTAACGGTGAATTTGGATTGCAGGCCCTGGAACCGGGTTGGATTACCAATATTCAAATCGAAGCGGCCCGTATCGCCCTGACCAGGCATATTAAACGGGGTGGTAAAGTCTGGATTAAAATTTTTCCGGACAAATCGGTGACGGCGAAACCGGCCGAAACCCGTATGGGTAGTGGCAAAGGTTCTCCGGAGCATTGGGTATCCGTGGTCAAACCGGGACGGATTTTGTTTGAAGTTACCGGAGTTGAAGAAGAGTTAGCCCGGGAAGCGATGCGTTTGGCTGGCCATAAACTTCCGATCAAATGCAAGTTTATAAAACGTGAGGAAGCAGGTGGAGAAGTAAATGAAAGCTAATGAAGTTCGGGAACTGACTGCTGCGGAATTACAAAATAAGCTGACCGGCCTGAAAGAGGAATTATTTAATTTGCGTTTTCAAGTCGCTACCGGACAATTAGATAATCCTATGCGCATTCGTGATGTTCGTAAGAATATCGCCCGGATCATGACGGTCATGAGAGAGAACGAACTTAAGGCCGGCAAGGGTTGAGGGCTGAAGGAGGATAACAAATGAGTGAGCGAGGCTTAAGAAAAACCAGAGTGGGTCTGGTGGTCAGTGATAAAATGGATAAAACCATTGTGGTAGCGGTGCAACGTCTGGTGCGGCATTCCCTTTACGGCCGGATTATCAAAATGACCAGCAAGTTAAAAGCGCATGATGAAAACAATGAGTGTCAAATCGGAGATAAGGTCAAAATTATGGAGACTCGTCCGCTAAGCAAGGATAAAAGATGGCGGCTGGTCAGCATTATCGAAAAATCAAAGTAAGCAAGACGTTTGAAAGGAGGGACCGACCGTGATTCAGGCGCAGACCTATTTGAACGTCGCGGATAATTCCGGCGCAAAACGAGTGATGTGTATTCGAGTTCTTGGCGGTTCGAAAAAGCGGTATGCCCGTGTGGGCGACCTGATTATAGCGGTCGTGAAGGATGCCCTGCCGCCTTCGGTTTCCCGCAAAGGGGCCGGTGGCGTCAGTGTTAAAAAAGGCGATGTCGTGAAAGCGGTGGTAGTCCGTACGACCAAAGAGACCAAACGGCAGGATGGTTCGTATATTCGGTTTGATGATAACGCCGCCGTAATCCTGAACGATCAATCAAACCCGAGAGGAACTCGTATCTTTGGACCGGTTGCCCGGGAACTTCGTGATAAGAACTATATGAAAATTGTGTCATTAGCCCCGGAAGTTCTGTAAGCCAGGCCGAAGGGAGAGGAGAAGATTTAAATGGGCTTTAATGTAAATGTTAAAAAAGGGGACGAAGTATTGGTGATTGCCGGGAAGGACATAGGTCAGCGTGGCAAAGTGCAAAAAGTGCTGCCGAAAGCTAACGCGGTCATTATTGAAGGCCTTAATTTTGCGAAAAAGCATAGCAAACCCAATAAAGCCAATCCTCAGGGCGGAGTTATCGATAAGGCGCTGCCAATCGATATTTCCAAAGTAATGGTTGTTTGTCCCGGTTGTAACCAACCGACCCGGAGCTTAAAAGAGCGGGCGGTGGATGGCCAATCGGTCCGAAAATGCCGTCACTGCGGACGGACCTTAGATTGATAAGTGTAGATGGAGGGAGGTGCGACCATTGTCACGGCTGAAAGATAAGTATGCCAATGAAGTTGTCGCCGGTCTGAAGAGTCGCTTTGGTTATCGGAATGTGATGCAGATTCCTGCGATTAATAAGGTTGTGATCAATATGGGCGTGGGTGACGCTACCGCCGATTCAAAAGCAATCGACGCGGCAGTCACCGATTTAACCGCGATTGTCGGTCAGAAACCGATAATCACCAAAGCTAAAAAATCGATTGCGGCCTTTAAATTACGGGCCGGAATGCCGATTGGTTGCAAGGTTACGTTACGGGGCGAGCGGATGTATGAATTTTTGGATAAATTATTCAATGTGGCTTTACCACGGATTCGTGACTTTCGCGGGGTATCTCCGAAAGCTTTTGACGGTAGGGGAAATTATACCTTGGGAATTAGAGATCAGTTGATTTTTCCGGAGATTAACTATGATAAGGTCGATAAACTTCGCGGGATGGACATTGTACTCGTAACAAGCGCCCAAAACGATGAAGAAGCTTATGAACTTTTGAAGTTGATGGGAATGCCCTTTAAGGCGTAACCAAAAGGAGGGTGAAACATGGCTAAGACTTCGATGATTATCAAGGCCAACCGTACCAGCAAATTTGCAGTCCGGCAACATAATCGGTGCAAAATTTGCGGCAGGCCGCATGGGTATATGCGTAAATTCGGAATGTGCCGTATTTGTTTTCGTAAGTTAGCCCACCGTGGTGAGCTTCCGGGCGTTACTAAAGCCAGTTGGTAGGTTAGTCTCCGTTCAAATGGAAGGAGGTCGCAAAATAAGATGGTAATGACGGATCCGATTGCCGATATGCTGACAAGAATCAGAAACGCAACTATTGTGCGGGATAAAATAGTGGAAATTCCAGCTTCAAGAATCAAACGGGAAATTGTGAAAATCCTCAAGGAAGAAGGATATATTCAGGATTTTGAACTGGTTGAAGACGGCAAACAGGGAAAGGTTAAAGTTTATTTGAAGTACAATGGTAAGGAAAAAGTTATTTCCGGACTGAAACGAATCAGTAAACCCGGTTTGAAAGTATACGTTAAAAAAGATGAAATTCCCAAAGTTTTAGGGGGATTGGGAATCGCCGTATTATCAACTTCGCAAGGGATTATGACGGATCGTAAAGCCCGTAACGCGGGAGTCGGCGGCGAAGTTCTTTGTTATGTATGGTAAAAGTAAAAGACCCAAAAGATCGGGGGTGTGAATTTTGTCTCGAATTGGACGCAAACCTATTGTAATACCCCAGGGAGTGCAGATTGAAGTCGCCGCCAACACTGTTAAGGTCACCGGACCCAAAGGCGTATTGACGCAAACCGTGCATCCTGAGATAAAAGTAATTCAAGAAAACGATATGCTGCGGGTAGAACGGCCTTCCGATGATAAGTTGCATCGTTCGCTGCATGGTCTGACGCGCAGTCTGGTGGCTAACATGGTGGTTGGGGTAACCAACGGCTTTACCAAAGCCCTTGAGATCAATGGCGTCGGTTACCGGGCCGCAATACAAGGGAAGAATTTAATGCTGACCATGGGGTATTCGCATCCGGTGGAGGTGAAACCGTTACCGGGAATTGAATTTGAAGTTCCCGCCGTCAACCGGATTATCGTTAAGGGCTTGGATAAACAAGTAGTTGGTCAAATGGCGGCGCAGATCCGTTCGGTCCGTGAACCGGAACCTTATAAAGGAAAAGGGATCAAGTACGAAACCGAAGTTATTCGTCGCAAAGCCGGGAAGGCAGGGAAAGCCGGGAAGAAGTAAGTTTTCCGGGAAAGGAGAGACCTTTAGATGTATAAAAGGACGAGACGTAATGAGGCACGCATCCGTCGTCATGTCCGGATCCGCAAAAAAGTATCCGGTACTGCGGAACGTCCCAGATTAAGTGTATTTCGTAGTTTGCATCATATTTACGCCCAAATTATCGATGATATGCTGGGAGTCACTTTAGTAAGCGCTTCCACCGTCGAACCGGAAGTTCGGCGCCAAATTACCGGTAACGGGGGCAATATCGAAGCGGCGAAAATGATAGGCGCTTTAATTGCGCAAAAAGCTCTGGAAAAAGGGATCAAACAGGTGGTCTTTGACCGCGGAGGCCAAATCTATCACGGACGGGTGAAAGCCTTAGCTACCGCAGCCAGAGAAGGCGGCCTGGAATTTTAGGCAAAGGGGGATGTATCTTGAAACGCATAGAACCTAATGAGTTAGGTGAACTGACTGAAAAAGTGGTCCATATTAATCGCGTGGCCAAAGTCGTTAAAGGCGGACGACGCTTCAGTTTCAGCGCGCTCGTGGTCGTCGGCGACGGTAACGGCCATGTGGGAATGGGTTTAGGAAAAGCGGCGGAAGTTCCGGAAGCAATCCGCAAGGGTGTTGAAGACGCCAAGAAGAATATAATTAACGTACCGATGAACGGTACCACGATTCCGCATCAAATCGAAGGGAACTTCGGCGCCGGTAAAGTACTTCTGAAGCCGGCTTCCCCCGGTACGGGCGTTATCGCCGGCGGACCGGTGCGGGCGGTATTGGAGAGCGCCGGCATCCATGATATTCTGACTAAATCTTTAGGTTCCGCAAACGCGCTCAACATTGTCAATGCTACGATTGCCGGTTTAAAATCATTGAAAAGGCCGGAACAGGTCGCGTTGCTGCGTGGGAAAACACTGGATGAGATTCTCGGATAGGAGGAAGAAAGCACATGCCGGGAAAGCAGGAAATTACTGGTAACACTGTTACAATTACTTTAAAACATAGTGCGATTGGTCGAACTCAAGATCAAAAAGATACCGTGAAAGCTTTGGGATTTACCAAGTTGCAGCAGACGCTGGTCAAGGAAGATTCCCCGGCCATCCGCGGTATGATTAAAAAAATTGCCCATTTAGTTGAAGTAAAAGAAGCCTAAGGAGGTGTTCTGATGAAATTACACGAGCTTCAACCGGCTTTAGGAGCCAAAACCGCTCCCAAACGAGTCGGCCGGGGGATCGGATCAGGCCTGGGGAAGACCTCCGCCAAAGGACACAAAGGGCAAAAAGCCCGTTCCGGCGGTGGTAAAGGTCCGGCCTTTGAAGGCGGGCAAACTCCATTACAACGCAGATTGCCAAAACGTGGTTTTCACAATAAATTCCGCCATGAATGGGTCGAAGTCGCCTTGGAGAAATTGAACCGTTTTGAAGACGGTACTGAGGTTGATCCGCAATTAATGCTCAAAGCCGGTGTAATTCGGAAAACCGGCAACGGCGTCAAAGTATTAGGCAACGGAGAATTGGAGAAAAAGCTAGTTATCAAAAGCAATAGCTTTAGTAAATCGGCGGTTGAAAAGATCGAAAAAGCTGGCGGCAAAGCTGAGGTGATCTAATTGCTGGAGGCTATCAAAACAGCCTTTAAGTTACCGGATTTACGGAAAAAACTCCTCTGGACGTTGTTTCTGTTAGGGATTTTTCGCTTAGGGACCTTGATTCCGGTTCCCGGTCCCTGGAACCCGGAGGCCCTGAAAAATCTTTTCGGTGGCGATAATAATCTTTTTGGTTTATTGGATATGCTGGCCGGTGGCGCTTTACGGCGAATGTCGGTTTTTGCCATGAGTGTCAATCCGTATATTACGTCTTCGATTATTGTTCAATTATTAACAATGGTCATTCCCCAACTGGAACAATTGGCGAAAGAAGGGGGCGAAGGCCGGAAATTGCTGGCGCAATACACCAGATATGGGACAATTGTTTTGGCGGTGATCCAAGGAGCGGCCTTGTCGATTGGCCTGCAAGGCGCCATGAATGCTCCGACCACTTGGGACTTTGTCTTGATTATCACCACCCTGACCGCCGGTTCCGTCTTTTTGATGTGGTTAGGCGAGGTGATTTCCGAGCGGGGTATCGGTAACGGGATTTCCTTATTAATTTTCGCCGGTATTGTGGCCCGGATTTTCCCGAATGCCATTGCTTTCACAAGTACGCTTTTTGGTAAGGCGTCAAGTATTTCAATTTTCAGTGTGATTGTCTTTTTGGCTTTGGCAATCTTTATTGTGGCCGGGGTCGTCTATGTCACCCAGGGTGAGCGGAAAATACCGGTTCAATATGCAAAACGAGTTGTAGGGCGACGGATGTACGGCGGCGGGTCCA
>JASFQO010000113.1:0-6882 GCA_050115405.1 Bacillota bacterium | reverse complement strand
CATTCGGCGAAACTTTTAAGCATTGCGCAAAATGAAGCCGTGCTCTACTGTGGCAGTTTAAGAGAATTGAAAATAATCGGAAGGTTCAATTATGAAGATGGTTTATCCGAAAGAAGAGAACTATCAATTGATGAAGTTTATGATTTTTCTTTATTTCAAAATCTGGAATACTTGGATTTTTATACAGATGTCTTTCAAATTATTATGTTCCGCTATAAAACTAAAGAGAGTGTCGCAGTTTATACTGATTCGCGGGGAATTGCGCTTAATCTGATCAATCGTATTGAATTGGAATTATCAGTGAAAGAAGAGTTTGAACAGGAAAATGGTACCGAAAAGGGTCAGTTCCCGGATGGTGAAAAATATTATATTCACTTTGTAACTAATAGCAATAACGTAACCGTCCCTTAGTTTCCAGTTTCCAAAAAGCTCAACACGACTTCACCAGTTATGTTGAGCTTTTTCGGCTCAAAACTTCCGATTATCCCCTAAACGAACCCTTAGTTTCAATAGTGGGTATTGTAGTGGTCACAGATTCCTTTATAAATATGATAGCCTTCGCGCCAGGTATAACCATTATCACGGAGACGGGCTTCTTCGGCCTGGTTGGAGATAAATGAAGCTTCGGTGAGAATAGCCGGCATTTTGGTTCTTTTTAAAACTACCAAATTAGGATTGGTCTTGCCGCCCCGGTCGGTGAGACGTCCCCACTTGATTAACTGGGACTGGACTTTGTTGCGGAGGTTCGCGCCATCTCCGCTATTGCTGTAAGAATAGGTTTCGGTTCCATTAACCGACGCACTGCCGGAATTGTGATGGATACTGAATAAAACAGTCGGCGCCCCAGTTGTTGGCATCGGTTGCCCGGGCTCTCAACGAAACATAGCTATCGCTGTCGGAAAGATAGGGAAAATTTACGGCGTCGTCATGATAAATATTCCTCGGTGGCCACCGGATAGTTTCCAAAATAGGAGTCGGTCGTGAATTCGACTTCTCCATGTAAAAAATAGGTGGGGTGGAATTTCTTTGGCTGATACGGGAAGTGCGAGGTGAACTTTGGCCAGTAGAATGGCTGCTAAACCCCAATATTGGAATTTCATAGTATTACCTTTGCTTTCAAATAAAACTCGAGAATCTAAATTGACAAATAATTACAGTTATTATTATCGTAACAAATTATTAGTTTTGTTGTCAATGATTAAAATATAGTTGCGGGCGAATGCGTCTTTGGGTATAATAAAAGAAATGCAAACTTAAATAGCAAGCACGGAAGTTAAAGTGAGGTTTTAAGCCTATAACAGAGTGGGACCGCGAATTAACCTTCGTCTCTGCAAATAGAGGTGGAGGTTTGTTTTTTAAATAAGTTTAAGCAAGGTGATTTAGATGAGTATCAAAGTTTTTAATACCCTGTCCAAGTCCAAAGAGGAGTTTATCCCGCGTGAACCGGGGAAAGTCGGCATTTATGTCTGCGGGATTACTCCCTATAATTTCGCCCACATCGGTAATTCCCGGCCGGCGGTGTTTTGGGACTGTGCGCGTCGCTTTTTGAAGTGGCAAGGGTATCAAGTCAGCTTCATCCAAAACTTTACCGATGTGGACGACAAAATCATCAATCGGGCCCAACAGTTGGGGAAAGACCCGTTGGCGCTGGCGGATGAATACGCCCGGATTTATCTGGAGGACTTGGAAAAATTGAATGTCCTGCCGGCGGAGCATTATCCTAAGGTTTCGGAGCATATCCCGGAGATTATCACGATGGTCGCCGGGTTGGTCGCAAAAGGTTTTGCTTATGAATTGGACGGCGATGTCTATTTTGAAGTCGGCAAGTTCGCGCCTTATGGCAAGTTATCCGGTCGGGACTTGGAAGAGATGCGGGCTGGAGCCAGAGTCGAGGTTAATACCGCCAAACGGGACCCGATGGATTTTGCACTGTGGAAAGCAGCCAAACCGGGTGAGATCAGTTGGGAGTCACCCTGGGGACCGGGGCGGCCGGGTTGGCATATTGAATGTTCGGTGATGGCTTTGAAATACCTGGGCAGTGGGTTTGACATGCACGGGGGTGGCGAGGATCTGGTCTTTCCGCATCATGAAAATGAGATTGCTCAATCCGAAGCGTATACTCAGACGGCATTCGCCCGTTACTGGCTTCATAATGCTTTTGTGACCGTTAGCGGGGAGCGAATGGGGAAATCCATGGGTAATTTTTCTACTATACGCGATGTGATTACCCGGTTTTCACCCAAAGTGGTCCGTTTTTGGCTGATTGGGACGCACTACCGCAACCCGATTAGTTTCGGTCCGGAGGAACTGACCGCCGCCGCCCGGGGCCTGGAGCGGCTGGAGACCGCCTGCTTTAACTGGGAATATTTATTGCAGCAACAGGGACCGGTGGCTCTAACCGGCGTCGCGGCCGACGTGGCACTCATTAAGGAGCGTATCGCCCGGACGAAAACGGATTTTGTGGCCGGTATGGAAGACGACTTTAATACGCCGCAGGCTTTGTCCGGTTTATATGAGCTGGTACGGGAGGTAAACCGTTGGACTCGGGAGCGTGAGTTTCAGTTGACTCCGGCAAACCGGGAGGCCCTGGCGGAAGCGTTGGCGACATTGAAATCATTAGGCGGTGAGGTGTTGGGGCTTTTTGCGGCGCCGGCCACCGCCGGTACGGCGATTGATACGGAGGCGGTCGAAGCGTTGATCGCCCGACGGACCCAGGCTAAAAAGGAGAAGAACTGGGCCTTGGCGGATAGAATCCGGGACGAGTTGAAGCAAAAAGGGGTTATCCTGGAAGATACGCCGCAGGGAGTTCGGTGGCGGATGGAGTAAAAAGCACGGGGACGGTTCGCTTGCTTCCTTAATAATATGGCAAAAAGTAACTTATCACTCAGCAAAGGAAGCATAAGAACCGTCCCCGTGCTTCCCACGTTTCCGACTCACCTCAAACTCCGCATGATCCCCCAGGGCGTGAATTACGTTAAAACTGATCCCTAAAGCGTTTTTTGTCAAATAGCTGAAGGTCGCCGGGCCGCCATTCCAGTTTGAAGGGTCGGCGGCGCGTAATCTTTGCAGTAGTTGGGCCTCGTCCAGCTCCGCTAAGAACTTTTGATGTTCCGGCTTTAAGGCTTTGCCTTGACTTTTTAATTGTGCGACCAATTTGGCGTCAATCTTTACCAGATCTCGCAAACGGAGGCGCCGGCCGCTGTGAAGATTGATATTGATCGTATAAAACCAATTAGTCGGATAGGCGGCGCCCGGCATGTAACCGACCCCGGAGTATTGGACGCTCAAGAGTTTGGCGCTTTGTAATTTGATTTTAGAGGAAATATCCAGATGATAGCCTTGCTTGGCGTGGGAATAATAATGGCGGACCCGCAATGCGTCGTTTTTGATGAGCAGATTGAGGATTGCCTGCTTGGTGCGGTCACGGGAATTGTTGAGTTGCGGAAAAGTGATTTTGGTATTACGGTTGCGATACGTATGGGTAGTGATTTGACAGGGTTGCGGGTTTAAAGTCTTTAATTGGTTTGGCTGGGGACGGGATGGACCCATCTTACCGTAATCATGATTGGGTATGACCCAAAAGGCCAAGACCAGCAAGGCAAAAGAAATGAGGCTGAGATAAATTATCTTTTTTTTAGACATAACTTACTCCTTTGCATTCACTTCTTTCTGTCCGAGATTCTGTAAAAACTGATTGTTTGCTTGTTAATAGTATATCACAGCTTGGCTTACAGCCGCAAGCAAAGTATTCAGGAGTCAGAATAACTTTACTTAAAAATTTTGTAAATATTGCAATTTTTATAATTATTATTGTTTGTTTGATTTTAAATATCCAAGCAAAAAATGGTAAGACAGTTTTATATCTTTTGAAAACTGCAAGTTTGGGATTTTTAGTAACTATGTTGTAACAGTTAAGGAATATATTGATTAGAGAATACTTAGGAGCGAAAAATGAAGAGCTTTGAATGGATTTACGAGCAAATCGGTTTACCGCCCGAGGTCCTAGAGAAAGTGGCCTTTTCTTTATTGACGCTAATTTTACTCCTTCTGGCCCGGATGGTAGTTATCAAAGTGCTGCAACAGATAAAAGATTTCGTCTCCCGTTACGAACTGAAAAAAGTAACCGCTATATTGTTGGCTTTTATCGGGACAATGTGTATCGGGCGAATTTGGTTTCTCTGGATTGAATCATGGATCATTTTTATGGGGATCATTATGGGCGCTGCGCTGCTCGCATTGAAAGAAGTGTTGTTTGATATGGTCGGATGGGTTTACCTGGTGTGGCGGCGCCCGTTTGAAGTGGGCGATTGGGTGGCGGTGGGGGAGAACATCGGCGAAGTGCTGGCAATTAACCATATCCAGTTTAGTCTGTTGGAAACCAGCGGTTGTGACGTGGGAAAACTGCGCAGCGGCCTGATTATCCAGATTCCCAACGGTAAGATTTTTCGCGCGAAACTGATTAATTATTCCAAGGGCTTCCACTACATCTGGAATGAATTTGCGGTCCCGATCACTATCGAAAGCGATTGGCAGCAGGCCAAGGAAATGTTACTACGCATCGTCAACCGCTATACCGGAGCGGTCGATCGGAATAATGATCCGTCCATTTGGAAGGTTGCCAAGCGTTGCGCCGTTTTTTATCACAAACTGACCCCGGAGATTTACACCCAAGTTAACGACGGCCTGATTATCCTAACCGTCCGTTTTTTATGTGAGCCGGATAAGAGGCGAATCACCCTACACGCTATTTGGGAGGATATTTTGCGGGAATTTCGGCAAAGCGAAGGCCCTCAATTGGTCTATTCGCAACTGCGCGATTTTCCGGACCGGTATGAGATTGTCAGCAACGGGACGATTGAGGGGAGGTTCCCTTTGAAGGGGGGGTCATGATCGGCACATTTTTTATGTGATTTTGATATGGTAATTTTTTAATTATATGGATAGCCAGCTTTGAAAATAAAAGATTGACAGCAGGAAAACTTAGTTATATATTGTTTACAAATTATGGTCGGAGACCGCAATATGGTGTAGTAAAATCAAATCAAAATAGGCCGGGTGATTAAGTTGGATCAAAATTTGCCAAAAAACAAACAGGGACTTACTGAAATTGAGTTTTTACAGCAATATGACGACAGCAAATATGAACGGCCCTCAGTTACGGTTGACCTGTTAATTTTAACTGTAATGGATGAGGCAAAAGAAAATTGTCGCAAATCACCGGAGAAAAGTTTAAAGCTATTGCTGATTAAAAGAGGCGACCACCCTTTCCTGGGCCAATGGGCTTTACCGGGAGGGTTCGTCACCGTCAATGAGAGCCTCCATGCAGCGGCCGCTCGAGAACTGCAGGAAGAGACCAATATTAACCAAGTTTATCTGGAACAGCTTTATACCTGGGGAGATGTGCGGCGTGACCCCCGTACCAGGGTAATTAGTTGTTCCTATATGGCTTTGGTCGATAGTACGGGGTTAGAGGTGCGCGCCGGAGACGACGCTGCGGCCGCCCAATGGTTTACAGTAAATTACCGGGTGGTTGAGACGAAAAAAACAATGACAACGCAAGGCTTGAGGACCGAAAAACTGGTGGTGCTTTCGCTAGCCTCGGATTTGGAAAACTTATCCGCTACGGTCAAAATTGGCGCAGCACGCGAGGGGCGAATGACCCGGTTGAGTCGGGAAGTGGTTGCCTCCCAAGGAATTGCCTTTGACCATGCCCAAATAATTGAATATGCGATTGAAAGGCTCCGCGACAAGCTGGCATATACCGACTTGGCCTTTAATCTGATGCCGGACTTTTTTACCCTTTCCGCATTGCGGCAGGTCTACGAGGCGATCTTGGGTAAAGAATTACGCGCGACAGCTTTCCGGCGCAAGGTCGCCGGAATGGTACTCCCGACCAACCGGTTTAGGCAAGATGGTGGCCCCCGGCCGTCGCGCTTATACCGGTATAATCCAGAATGGCAGGATCAATAGTTTCATATAAAAAAATAATAAAATATGACTTGCAAAAGTTGCTGTTTTTTGATAATAATATACTTCTGCGGTAAATATTCCGGGCTGTAATTTTTCACTTAAAGTTTTAGGCCCGCTGCGCCGCAAGGTCAGAAACGTTAGGGGGTTTAAGATGTCGGTTGAAAACCATCCCGCCTATCTGGAAGAACGGCAACATTTAACCGCTACTTTGGCATTGGTTGAACAGACCTTGGTTGATTTAACCTTCAAAGAAGCAAAAATGGCCAAAGAAGTGACGCGTTCCAGACGAAGTTACCGGTCGGATAACAGTCAGGACTACATTGATTTAATTATTAATTCGACCCTGCAGCAGAGCTACCAATTGAAACTCCATAATTTACAATCGGCCCGCAAGAAACCTTATTTTGCGCGGGTGGATTTTTTAGAGGACGGTAAAACCAAAGTTGACCGGTTGTATATCGGAAAAATGTGCCTGATGCGGGAGGCGGACCGGGAATTAGTGATTGTGGACTGGCGGGCGCCGGTCGCTAACTTGTATTATGAAGGCCGGTTGGGCGCGACCGAATATTTGTGCCCCGACGGCCGCATTCAAGGCGAAATGTTTTTGAAACGGCAGTTTTCGATCGAAGACCGGCAATTGCAAGCCATTTTTGATATTGATATTACCACCAATGACGAATTCCTTCAGTCTTATCTGGGCGCCAACGCCGACAACCGGCTCAAGGACATCGTCTCCACCATCCAGGCGGAGCAGAACCAAATCATTCGGGCGGACATGGACATCCCCTTGATCGTCCAGGGTGTAGCCGGTAGCGGTAAGACCACCATAGCGCTCCACCGGATTGCCTATTTAATTTATAATTATCAAAACTTTCAACCGGAAAATTTTATGATTGTCGCCCCCAACCGGTT
>JASFQO010000112.1:0-6906 GCA_050115405.1 Bacillota bacterium | reverse complement strand
AATCCGGTGCGATAAATGAAAGGAAGAGCGGTCATTGCTTGTTCTCCCGGCCCATATCCGGCATTGGGAAAAAGCATAAAAGGAAGGTCAAATAATTGGATACTTCCAATTGTCGAGGTAATCACGATAAAAGTGAGGGCCGGGCTCAAAAGGGGCAAAGTAATTTTCATAAAAGTACGGATGGGGGAGGCCCCATCCAATTTGACGACTTCGTAGATTACCGGGTTAATCGTTTGTAAACTTGCCAAAAGGTAAACCATATGATACCCGGTCCACTGCCAAAAAGCCACCGCGATCAGTAATGGGATGCATAAATTGGAATCGTACAGCCAGTCGGTATTATTCGGCAGTCCGACTAAAGAGCAGAGCCAATTGACCATCCCGGTGTCTTTGATAAAAAACAAGCGGAACAGCAAAGCGGCGACAATGGAATTGATTAAGATTGGCACATAAAACGACGCCCGTAAAATACCCTGGAAACGTCCGATGACTTTATTTAACAAAACAGCGAGAAGCAACGCCGCCGGCACTTGGGTCAACAAACAGCCGGCCGAGAAGATCAGGGAGCGGATGAGCGCCGACCCAAAATCACTGTCTTGAAAGAATAATTTATAAAAATTTTGTAAACCGACCCATTCACCCGGATTGATCCCCTGAGCGTCAGAGAGGGCGAGTCTGCCTCCGATAAAAAAAGTGTAAAGATTAAAGGCTAAAATCAATAACAACATTGGGGTGATGAAGAGATAGGGCTCAATCAGATAAAACCGATTTTGCGGTTGTTTTTTAGCTTTGGTTTCAAACATTGAAACCACTCCTTTTGTCACAAAGGCAAGTTGTCCTGCGACTTGATTATTTTTTGCTTCTTTTAAGACGTCTGATAGCGTTTGCCTGAGCTTTTTTCAAACCGGCGGTTAAGGAGATTCTCCCCGACATAATCTCGGTAAATTGCTTGTTAAAGTCGGTGTAAGTTATTTCCCAGAAAAGGTCGCCCGTATTCATCGTGGGCATTTCTTTGGCCAGCGTCGTCTGCAATTCGCCTAATTTTTGACCGCCGAAGCGGGCGTCCGGTTTCTTGAAGACTCTATTATTCCACACCGTCGCGAGCGGAGGCAACATACCGGTATTAACATATCGGGTTTTAACCGCGGATTTGTCATATTGCATGTATTCCATTATTTTGTAAAGCCGACGTCTGTTTTTGGCCAGTTTAGTGATGGCCATGAACGTACCGCCCCATGATGAGGTGCGGGGTCCACCTTTTTTGTAGTAAGGTAGAGGGCGAACTCTGAATTGATATTTACCCTCTTTGGCAGCGGCGTCGACTTGGCCGATCCACCAATCGGGGCTGGCGTAAGAGGCCAGGGCGCCATTTTGCAATAAAGCGGCAAAGTTACCCCAATCCCAAGCGCACATTGTCCCGGTGTCAATTTTGGTTTTCCACCATTTTACAAAATTTACAAAACGGCGTGAATTTAAAGTTGGCCGACCTTTTCGATTAAGGACTTGCGCGCCGGTTTGTTGCCAAATCATCCACATGGTAGCACCCAATCCTTGCGGATCATATGGTAGCGCATAATGAACCGGTTTGCCGCTTTTTTTAGTAGCGGTTAATTTTTGAGCGACATCAAAAAATTGATCCCAAGTTTCAATTTTCGCCAGGTCGACACCAACGGATTTCCAGAGAGTGTCATTATAAATCAATACTACCGGATGGACATCGTGAGGCAGGCCATAGACATGTCCACCGTAAGTAGTCCAAGCAATTCGTCCCGGGACAACGTTTTTGAATATTTTTGATTTTTTGACATACTTATCAAGCGGCGTGACCAGACATTTTTTCGGGTTGGCGTCTAAAATTTTATTGGTTTCAATCATCCATTCAATAATATCCGGATAGCGAGCGCCATCCATCATCGTGGCCTGCAACTTTTGCACAAACGCCGCTTGAGCCACTTGTTCAATTTGCAGATCAATATTAAATTTTTTTTCTATAGCGGCTTCCCGTTTTTTCCATTCCTCAATATTATTGGCGGCGTAACTCCAAAAGACAACCTTTGGTTTAGCGGCTAAAGCAAAATTGGAGATCGCAAAAATTGCCGTTAAAATAAAAATAAGAATAGTAATTTTTTTCGTTTTTTTTAACATTACTCAAACCTCCTTTAAACAATTGAAATATAATTACCATTAAAATTCTGTAAATATTTTTAAAATCCTTCCATTTTCTCTATTTTTATATAATTAATATCACAACAAGAATTTGATAACTTCGCTGTTTCTTTCTGGTAATCATAGTTCGGGAGATTAAGTGGAGAAAAGTGAGGATTTTTTTGCCGCAGGGAAAAAATAGGGACATGGAGAGGAGGATAATAAAGTGCAAATAATAATAAAATATTGAAATAAATATAATTCATGGTATAATTTGATTAATGCTGGTAAAAATCATTTAAGAATGGAGTACTACCAAATGAATTGTTGTGTCGGAAGGTGCGGTTTATTAGTAATTGGTCTTTTTTTGATTGTTTTTGGGCTTGATGGCGTCGCGCCTCAAATTCAAGCCGCCACCGCCTCACATAATATCCAGGTATTTTGTTATCACCGGGTCGTCGCCACACCCGTCAGCGAATATGATTTGACTCCGGCACAGTTGGAAGCCCATTTTCAGTACTTTAAAACCTATGGATATCACCCGATCACCATCGCTCAATTGTTGGCGTACCGGAAAAAACCGGCTTTATGTCCAATCAAACCGGTGGCGCTGACTTTTGACGACGGGACCAAGTCGCATTATACCACGGTCTTGCCGTTACTGAAAAAGTATGGCTTTAAAGCTACTTTTTACATTTTCCCCAATTCGACCCGCGGCTCGAAAAAAAGATGGCTTTCCTGGCAGGAATTGGCGAAAATAGCGCGGGCAGGGATGGATATCGGTTCCCATGCGTTAAGCCATCCCTATTTAACCGTCCGGGGCGAAATGGATGAACAACAATATGCAGTCTGGCTGGAAAAGGAGTTGGTCGAGTCGAAAAAGATGTTGGAGGAGCATTTAAAGATTAAAGTCACTACTTTAGCCTATCCTTTCGGCTTATACGACCGGCAGGTGGAAACGACGGCGCTCAAGGCAGGGTATGCCGGCATGTTAAGCATTAATCCCGGGCCCAACCGGTTAAAGGATCGGCCTTTCCACTTGAAACGGCGCATCATTGTCAATGGGATGGGTCCGAAAAGTCTGACCCACATTCTGACGGAACGGGTCCTTGAGGTTAACCGCACGGTCCCGTCTGACGGTGATAGTGTAACCGTTATACCGCGGATTCGGTTTCGGGTCAAAACTCCGGGGGTGACCACGGTACGTTTGGAGGTTTCTAAATATCAGACTATTTTAAAACCGGATGCCGCCGGGATTTATACTTTTACCATTCCCGGCAAGCTCAAACCCAGGTTTTATACAATTATCATCCGGGCCAAGGACGCCGCCAATCAAGCTTATATTAATTCCTGGAGTTTTTATTATCGCCCCGGACAATTAGGGGATAAACGCAGGCATTCGAAGTAAATTGAGTCCGGGTCCGCTACCCGGTTATTGGAACGGCGCCGACGCCGTTTTTATTTTTTGCCATTCAACATAATAGCGGATAATTCAATAGTTCCCTGCTGCTTTTCTGAAAAATATTGAAAATATTTTATAAATTATGTTAAATCTGGGAGGAATTATTAAATGCAATCTTGAAATTTAGATCACATTTATCCATTTTAGATCGGTAAAGGAGTAAAGTCGGTGGCAGAATTAGCCGGTTGTAAAACTTTTAAAGATTTACACTATTTTCAAGATCAAACTGATCTTCATATATTTTTTTACATTCCCGGCACGCCGGTCCCGAAACGAAATCCGGGAGGGGACCCCTTTTTCAGGCTGCTGGTAGCCGAACCGTTGCTTTTACTGACGGTCGGTGTCCACTGGGAAGTCGCGTCCGAGGCATTGGCGGAGTTAAAACGGGTTATCTTGGACCAACATCCGGAGTTGGAAGCGCAATTACTCAAGCTGATCCCGGCGCCATTAGGGACGCTTCCCAAAGCAACATTGCTTTTAGTTGATGAAACCGGGATGGAAGCCATTCTTCAAGAGCGGATTGCGCCGGGATTTCCCCCTTATCCGACGACTTTTAAAATCCGGCTGACTCCGGGACAGTTACCGGTGGTAACGGCTGCGCTTTACAAAAACCGGGGCAGTTTGGTGATCCGTTATACGGCTTCCCTTTTACTCTCAGCTGTGGCTACTGCCGTCATCACCGGGAATGTCGGAACTATCCCGGAGGAAATGTCGTTTTCGGCAACCTTGGCGGATGCGTTGCGCCGGATTGAAAAGGTGTTGTCCGAGGGACAGTTGCATCTAACCGAAAGTCAATCGCCGCTGATCCCGGAGGTCATACGGGAAAAAGCCAGACGGATGGCGATCGAAAAAGCCGCTGGGGTCCTTTTGGGCTGGGCCCTTGCCAGGTCGTCAAATCGGGAGTTAAATATTAAAGCCGCGGTTAATTTGGAAGATCCCGTGACGCAAGTGATCACCAGGGAAACGAAGGTGGCCGAATGGTTGCCGGCCGGAAGCTCTTTTCATCTTTTGTAAATTTCAAAAGATTAAATTGTAAAATTTTTACATCTCATAAAAGGCCGGGTTACGATAGGTTTTATCAGCCGAAAGCAGACCATTGGTATTGTAGTAATAATCGGGTTCCATGTCCGTTTTGGACCGGGATTTTCTGCTTTGAGTTTAAGGCGGGAAGAAACAAACCGGCGCAACCGGATAACGTTTCACCGGCAACCTCCAGAATAACTTGAATTTTTTGATACCGGCTATTGGGAATAAGACCGATGCTAAAATTTCTATCTTTATTCGAATGATGAACCGGAAAAGCAGGCGAAAAGCCTGCAAATTTTTGAAGAATATTATTGTGTGACAAGTATTCAGGTTTTAAATGAGATTTCCAATGTGCTGCTTAAAAAGTTTAATCTTGATCCGGAACAAGTCTGGATAGTTATTCAAGACATTAAAAGTAATTGTTTAGTTAACGCAATAAATGTGGAAACGATTCAAAAAGCATTAGAGATTAAAAAAATATATGGTTTTTCGTATTATGACAGTTTGATTATTGCGGCAGCCTTAGAGAATGAATGCGTGCTCTTATTAACTGAAGATCTGCAAAATGGACAGAAAATTGAGAATACTCTAATAATTAAAAATGTTTTTGATTAAAGAGAGAATTGAGATCAGAGTACGGCGCTTTTGAAGCAGGAACCATTTACAATATTGGGTTGGCGTTTTTAAGAATTAGCAAAAACTGATTCGGTAAGGGCGGGTCCGCGATTTGGACCCGCCCTGAATATTATTCTTAAAATTGGCGCTGGCTTGCGGCTTTTGCGGTCACGGTTAGAGGATTTCCCCGGCGGTGGCCAGTGATAGTCCAATATCGAATTAATTGACATAGTACTGCCACATGTTTTATAATTGTTGACATTAAAGTGATAATTTTTGAACGAGAAATGGCGGTGGCTGTGATGCGGATTGTTGAGTTTTTTCACGACCATGATCACCCCGATTTATCGAATTTAGACAGGTGGCTGGCGGTCCACCCGGGCTGGCGGACCAGCAAGGTGCGGGTCTATCAAACTGCGGAGTGGCCTCATCCGGAAGAGTTTGATTTGTTGGTCTTGCACGGCGGGACGCAACATCTTTGGAAGGACGGCGCCCCGTCCTGGCTGGGACGGGAAGTGGAATTCGTCCGGGAGACGCTACGGCGCGGCTGTCCGGTGTTGGGTTTTTGTCTGGGAAGTCAGTTGTTGGCCCGAGCTTTGGGAGGACGGGTTTTCGCGGTAGAGCAGCCGGAAGTGGGCTGGTTTCGGATTGAGCCGCGGCCCAAAGCGGCGGGTCATTTACTATTCGAAGGCCTGGAAAGCGGATTTGATACTTTTTTATGGCATTCCGACCATTATTCGCTTCCGGACGGATGTGACTCGTTGGCATATACGGCGGCGACGCCGCATCAGATTTTTGTCAGCCATCAGGCCCCTGCGGTGGGACTGCAGTTTCATCCCGAGTATTCGCTGACGATGATCCGTAATTTTATGGCCGACTTGGATGAGGCGGCGGTATGCCGGGAAACGGGTTTTCCTTCCAAAGAGGCTTTTTTGGCCGATTTGGCAAGCCGTCCCGCGACTTATCCGTTATTTGCGCAATTGCTGGAGAATGTGTTGCGGTGGTTTCAAAAAGATTGAAACCGGAAGTAATGTAAAGGTTTTTACTTTCAAATGGATAAAATAATATAAGCTTGATCAGCTTCTAAACCAACCAAAAGAGATGGAAAAGCAACTAATTGTCACCGGAATTAGTGGTATCTTTTAAGCGCCAAAAGGGATCGGCATCGTTAGCGTGGCCGGCTTATTAACGAGAAAAAATTAA
The DNA here is from genome assembly GCA_050115405.1 of Bacillota bacterium. Classification (GTDB taxonomy): domain Bacteria; phylum Bacillota; class UBA4882; order UBA8346; family UBA8346; genus DATCLA01. The sequence goes on along the minus strand of JASFQO010000112.1, from coordinate 455 downwards.
TTTATAGGAGGTTATTATGAAAAAGACAGATGTCTTAGTGTTGGGTGGCCTTTCCGGAATAACTGCGGGAATTAGTTGTCGGCGGCATTATCCGGACAAAGAGGTTCTCCTTGTCCGCAAAGAAGGTACGGTGTTGATTCCCTGTGGGATTCCTTATATTTACGGTACGGTCGGAGGACCCCAAAATAATGTAGTCCCCGATGGATTGTTGGAAAATAACGGTATTGAACTTGTCAAGGGTGAGGCGGTTATGGTAGAGCGCGGGAAAAAAGTGGTTACCTTGAAAGACGGTGAACAAATCAGTTATGATAAACTTGTATTTGCGACCGGTTCTCTCCCGATGGTGCCGCCTATTCCCGGCGTTGATAAAAAAAATGTCTATCCTGTCAAGAAGGAGTTCGATTACCTCGGAAACGTTCTTGAAGCAATGAAATCAGTCAAAAATTTGGTAATAA
>JASFQO010000111.1:0-6911 GCA_050115405.1 Bacillota bacterium | reverse complement strand
CGGCTGGAATTACGGCCCCCCGCCAATCTTTTTGCAACATCACGCTTTCCAGATTGGCCGGATTCAGGGTTACTGGGTTGGCCTCGGTTATCGCGGCACTCAAATTGGGTTTCCAATTCGCAGGATTTACAGGTATCCAGTAGCGCTCCTTGGCAAACGGATAAGTCGGCAAGCTGATTCGGCGCGGCGCGGCTTGCTGATAAAGTTGGTTCCAATCGAGGCTCATCCCGATTACCCATAGTTCCAACAACTTTTTAAACTTCTTCTTTTTAATCCAGTTTTGCAGCAAGACTTTCACATCTTCATCGCTTTCAAAAAACGCTACGCCCTTATTATTCTTTTTAACCCGGTTCACTAACACTCCCGCCGGGGGGCGGTTACCGATATATCCTTCCAAGGCGTTTAGCAGCGTCTCCTTGGAATTCGCCGGAAAAGCCAAACGATATTCGAACTCTTCTCTTCCCATCTGTAAGGTATACGCCATATCCGCCAAGTTCAGGCCGGCATGGGATTCAATAAAACTCTTCATTGATTTGGCATAGGTTTTTAACTGCGGCTCACTTTGCGCGGATAACACAAAAAGAATCGGGTTGTCTTGGTTAATTACCCTTGGCATGGCGCCGCAGTTCGGCTTAGGATGATACTCTTCAATCACAAGATGGGCGTTGGTTCCGCTAAACCCCAACGAATTGACGCCGGCGCGTCGTGAATTTCCGGAGGATACCTCCCATGGCTTCAATTCAGTATTCACATAAAACGGAGAATTCTCAAAGTCAAAATGTTCATTGGGATTTTGGAAATTTAATGTCGGTACCAATTTTTGATGTTTCATACAGAGCAATACTTTTTGGACGCTTGCCATTCCGGCCGCAGCCGACGTATGGCCAATATTACTCTTGACCGAACCGATAGCACAGTATTGCTTGCGATCCGTCCTTTCTTTAAATACCGTCGCCAATGCCTCAAGTTCAATCGGATCTCCCAATTTGGTCCCGGTGCCATGCATTTCAACATAACTGATACTTTCCGGATGAATCCGATTTTGACTATAGATTTCCCGCTCTAATTCGCTTTGGCTGTTTACGCTGGGAGCTGTAATCCCATTGGTTTTCCCGTCCTGATTAATTCCCGAGCCGATAATCACCCCATGGATCAAATCACGATCCGCCTCCGCATCCTTTAATCGCTTTAACAATAATGTTCCCGCGCCTTCTCCGGGTACAAAACCGTCGGCGCTATTGTCAAAAGTTTTACATTGTCCCGCGGCCGACAACATTCCGGCCGCGCACATTCCCAGGTAAGGCTCGGGCGTCAGATAGACACTTACCCCGCCCGCCAGCGCCATGTTGATTTCCCGGTTTAACAGCGCGCGGCAGGCCAAATGGATGGCTACCAAAGATGATGAACAAGCGGTGTCAATGGGAATAGCCGGTCCTTTTAAGTTGAGAAAATAAGGCAACCGCGCCGCCCCAATCGCATGGCTGTTCCCCGTGGTGTTCGCGCCGCCAATCCGGTTGCGATACAAAATCAGGCCGTATTCATGGCTCATAATGCCCATATAAACACCGCATTTTTGGTTACTCAACGCTTTACAGTTATAGCCCGCGTCTTCGAAGGCTTTATATCCTTCCTGTAAAAAAAGGCGGTGCTGCGGATCCATCAATTCGGCTTCGGTTGGCGCAATATTAAAAAATAAGGGATCAAACTGATCGATGTCCTCTAACAACCCGAGCCATTTACAATAGATTTTTCCTTTTTGATACGGGCGCGGATCATAATATTGATTTACATCCCAACGCGAGTCCGGGATTTCCCGGATGGCATTTTTGCCTTGCGCCAAGTTATTCCAATACTGTTCGAGGTTACTCGCGTCCGGGTATCTTCCGGACATACCGATGATGGCAATAGCTTCTTTGTCATCCGCCGTTTTCAGAGGAGGTTCCTCGCTTACCAACGGTTTCCGCTGGAATAACCCCGCTTCGATTGAAGGTAATCGTACTGAATTTTCCTGATTCAAAACCCTCGCGTCCGGTGTTAAATCCGGCCCTTGGGCTTTTGGATTTTCGGTTCCGGCTTCGCCGGAATGAACCCGCCTTGTTTGGGACGCGCCGGAATCCTGTGGGCCAAAGAGCCTTTGAGTCAATCCGTCTCCGAGCGCCGCCAACTCTTTGGCCATAAAGCCGGCGAACTCCCGGACGCTGGGGTAATCATAAACTTTGGTTGCTAAAATCGCAGTGCCATATTGTTGGTTGATGGCCCGCACCCATTCGACTCCGATAATCGAATCCAACCCCATATCGATAAACTTTTGATCCACATCCACGGCGCCGCGTTCAATAAACAGCGCGTCCGCCAAGCTGAGGCTCAATTCTTCCCGTAACGCCTCTGCTGTAATGATAGGGCGAAGACAGGGCTGCGTCTCCGGTTCCGCTACGCTTTGGGACGGAGCCAAATCAACATCCGTCGCAGTTAACGCAATCGGCTGTCTGGCCTGTTCCACCCTTTTCGGAGCCGGCGTACATCCCCGCGCGGTCGGGGACAGGCCCGCGCCCAGTCCCGCCAATTCCTTTTCCATAAAGCCGGCGAACTCCCGGACGCTGGGGTAATCATAAACTTTGGTTGCTAAAATCGCAGTGCCATATTGTTGGTTGATGGCCCGCACCCATTCGACTCCGATAATCGAATCCAGCCCCAGATCGATAAACTTTCGATCCACATCCACGGCGCCGCGTTCGATAAACAGCGCGTCCGCCAAGCTGAGGCTCAATTCTTCCCGCAACGCCTCTGCTGTAATAATAGGGCGAAGACAGGGCTGCGTCTCCGGTTCCGCTACGCTTTGGGGCGAAGCCAAATTAGCCCCCACCGCAGTTAACGTAATCGGTTGTCTGACTTTCTCAACCGGTTTCGAGACAGGAGGCAAGCCGGCTGATACAGTCGTCAAGCCAATCTCCCTTGGTTTACCGCATGCCATAGCGGAAATTAATTCACCTCCGCCAGAGGCCGGCCGCATATGAGACCCCGAACTTTCCAGACTGCTATATACGGGAGATTTCCCCTTTGAAACCCAGTAATTATCTCTGGTAAAAGGATAGGTGGGTAAATGCATCCGACAGGGTTTAACCCTTTCGTACATTTGATCCCAAGGGATCTCATATCCCTGACGATAAAGGTCGGCTACCGCATAAAGCTTTTCCCGATACTTTTCCCGGTCATTTTGCATCCGCCGGCATTGTTTGATAAGGTCCACCAAATATTCTTGCATTGCCTTTTGTCCGGTAAAGTTCCGAGGAACTTCGCCCTCGAACAAATTGAATAATTTTTCTTTCTTATCCACCTGTGTCAGGGCATAGACAACATCGTCCCGGCCCTGGAATACAACGGCGCAACGGAAATTAAAGTGCTGGCGGCCTTCCAACAAGGTATAACTGAGCCTGGACAAATCCGCTTCCGGCCATTCCCTGATTTGCAGTAACGCCACGATCGCTTTGACCTTTTCCTGCAAAGCCTCTTTGCTTTTGGCGGAAAGCGCCAGTAGATAATAGGGAGCGGGTTCGTGAAAGGCGCCCCCCGCTTTCGGCGGATAACTATTTAAAACCATATGAACATTGGTTCCATTCATTCCAAAAGCGCTAATCGCGCCGGTTCGCGTTTTACCGCTCCTTTCCGGCCAGGGTTGCCGCGTTTTATTAACATAAAAAGGGCTTTCTTGCCAATTGATATACGTGTTTTCTCGTTCACAATGCAAACTGGCGGGAATCGTCTCGTATCGAAACGCCTGGACCAGACTAATCAAGCCGACTATTCCCGAAGCGGCGAAAGCATGCCCAAAATTGGGCTTGGTAGAAGTAAGCGCGCAATAATTTCTTTTTTCCGTATAGGATTTAAAAGCATCATATAAGGCATTGATCTCAACCGGGTCGCCCAACTTGGTCCCGGTCCCATGCGTTACAATGTATTCAATGTCTTCCGGATTAACCCGACATTGATCATAGACCGATTTTAACAGCTTGGTTTGCGCGCCGCCGCTGGGAGCGGTTATGCCATTGGTCTTGCCATCATAATTGACACCGCTTCCCTGAATAATTGCGTAAATGGGATCACCATCGGATTCAGCCTGCGCCAACCGCTTGAATACTACAACGGCAACCGCTTCTCCAGGAACCATCCCGTTAGCCCGCCGATCAAACGTATAACATTTTCCATCGCCGGACAACATTCCGGCTTGGGCCATATTAATCAGCGAATCCGGCGCAAGCAGCAAACTCACGCCGGCGGCAATGGCCGTATCACATTCCCGGTTGCGCAAACTCAAGCATGCTTGATGCGCGGCGACCAAACCGGAGGAACAAGTTGTATTAAGAGCCATCACCGGCCCGTCAAGATCCAGAAAATACGCCAGCCGCGAGGCTAAAATCGCATTGTGATTTGAGGTGATACTGGCCTTGGCGGGCGCGAGCAAGTGATAATCCCCTTCTTCAACGCCCACAAACATCCCCATTTTACCCGACCGGATTTGCTTCGCGCCATACCCCGCATCCTCCAAAGCATTCCATGCTTCCTGCAATAGCAAACGTTGTCTTGGATCCATACTTATTGCTTCGCGAGGTGAAATCTCAAAAAACATCGGGTCAAATTCACTTACGCCGGGTATACAGCCGCACCATTTACAATTGGTTTTGCCCGGCTCTTTGGCCGGATCGCCATAATATTGCCGCCAGTCAAAACGTTCCGCCGGTATTTCGCCTATTACATCCCGCCCTTGGAAGAGAATTTGCCACATTTCATCAATATTTCGAGTCCCTGGAAATCGTCCGCTCATACCAATAATTGCAATTGGCTCCGGAGGATTTTGCCGGCGAACCGTTGTCCTAAAACGCGACGCCCCGGTTTGACGCTTGAAATAGGCGGTGACAGACGAAACGTTTTCCAAACCCGCCAAACTGAGAACAGCTTCGCGATAAAATTCCCGGAGGGTCGCTTGATGTTGAGTTAAGAAATACTGGGTTAATTTTTGAATAGTGGCATATCCAAAAAACAAAGCGGGAGTTATCTCAATTCCATAATGGTTGGTAAGCGCGTTCGCGAATTCAGCCAAGCTGATGGAATCAAAACCAAAGTCGGCCAGGTTTTCTTCAATGTCCAACTGCTCCCGGGAAATTTTCAGCAAATTGCTAATTTGCTCTTTGAGATCCCATTCCACACATTGCGCCAAACTTAGCCCCTTCATCTCAACCCGTCTGCCCTTGCCCAATGCTCCGAGCGCCGCAGGGGCTAATGCGGGGCAAGGTTCACCATCCAAACCCAGAAAACGACGTACCCGACCGGGCTGACCCGCCAGTACCAAACACTGGGTCTGATCTTGCGCCAGGATTCGGTCAAACATCAAGGTCCCTTCTTCTGCTTCCAGATAGCGTTGCCCGCTGGATTTCAAATACATTTTAGCGGTTTCAGCCTCGGCAAAACCCATCCCTCCATCTCTCCACAACGGCCAATTGATCGCCACAGCTTTGCCGGGCAGTTGCAGAAGATGGCGGTATGTGGCGTATGCCATCTGAAACCGATTGCCGACCGCATAGTCGCAAGAGCCGAAATCCCCTAATATCGCTGCCGCCGAAGAAAAATAACAGATAAATTCCAAATCTTCTTCCTTAAGTATTTCATCCAATAAAAGCGTGCCTTTGATCTTCGGATCACTCACCGCGATAAAATCTTGAACATCCCTTTCAAGAATGCCGTCTCCACCCCGGACTCCCGCGGCATGAATCACCCCCAGTATTGTACCGAAATCCGCTTTAACCTTAAGCAACTCTTCTTTCATGCGCTCCGCGTCGCAAACGTCGGCTTGAAGATACCGGATCCGACTGCCTGAATCGGTTAAGCGCTTTATTTTTGATTTTTGCCCCTCATTCAGTTCGGACCGGCCCGTCAGAATGAGATTCACAGGTTGAATTTTGGCGATATGTTCCGCAAAAAGAAATCCCAGTCCGCCACAGCCCCCTGTAATAAGATAGGTGGCCCCTTCCCTGATTTTACTTTTACCGGAGGGTAAGGTGATGGGGTGAATGGTCTTAATATATCGTTTTCCTTTTTGATACAGGACGCTTCGGGTTTGGGGAATTTGTAATTCCGCCGCAATTTGGGGCAACCAATCGTTGCTTGGGTTATTCGGATTTTGTTGGGATATTTTTTGAAGAAGAGTCATGATCTTGGTATTAGGCAATACAAGTCCCAATGAACGTTCAAAACCAATCCATGATTCCAGGTAACATTGCTCCAGCGCGCTCTCAAACCAAGCTGCCAATACCAGTTGTTTCGGCTTTAATGGGACACTGGCCGTGGCCTGCAACAGATAAAAAATACATGAATAGTCCCGAATACAACTTGAATCTTCAATGGCCCACATATACAGCAAGGCGTCCGCCGTCCCATAATCTTCCCCAACGCTCCGCAACGCTTCCTCGTAAGTCGCGCGTTCCTTCCGATCCACCAGGTAGCCTTGTTGCGATAGTTTTTGATACCTGGTGTCCTGGGCGATGAAAATAACCTGGCAATCCCGCTCCGCGGTTTGGATAATCCTGGCAAACGCTTGTTGATGATCCGGATTCGACAGGAAACAGACGATTACCTTAGGAGCGGCTGACAAAGCTTCCGGCAGGGCTTGCTCTTGCCAGCTCTCTTCAAAAGTCAGCAACTCACATGGGTCTTGAGTTTTGGGATCGGGAACATTTTCCCCAAGCGCCCGCCCCAAATACTCTTGCATTTCCAATCCCTTCAACTGCACGCAAACATGCCCTTGGGCATCGCAAAGATCCACATCAAACCGTCGCGCCTTTTCCGTTGCCCCACTGCCGCCCCCATATTTAACCAGCGCCCACATGTTTGAAGCGCTACGGTGAACGATATTTAACTCC
>JASFQO010000110.1:0-6950 GCA_050115405.1 Bacillota bacterium | reverse complement strand
CCGTAATCCCGTCACCGGTAGAATTAATCCAAATTTCCGCTCGGTTGTCAATGGCTTCACAGATTCGTTTTAATCGCTCGTATTTTAAAAAAGGCTCGCCGCCTTCAATATTAAAAAAAGCAATCCCCATTTCCTGAAGTTTTTGGACTGTCTTGATTAATACATCCAAATCAAGATCGGGACCCAGATCATGACGCTGGTAACAATGCCGGCAACGAAACCGGCAGGCGGAGGTGATGGATATTAATACGGTAGTACAGGGAAGTTTTTCGCCAAACCGGAAAAATTTATTACAGGCCGTAAAAAAGGCTGTTGAGGGAAAACCCGGACAATACAAATCAATGCGAGTATTCGCCCCGATTTTGACAAATTTGTTATGTTTCATTTTGGCCATAAAATATAACAATCGCCGTAACGCGATCACAAACTTAGTTAAGGATATCCTACCAGCAAGCAACTCCGGCAGGTAATGAAAGAATACCACCATTTTCAGGCGCAAGATAAAGATGGTTTTGCTAATCCCGGTAATATTTTGCGTACGGTTCATCGAACCCACCTCGCTTATAATAAATTTTGCTGTTGGTACCAACGGACTGTTTTTTCAATTCCTTGTTCGAGACTGTATTCGTTGACAAATCCCAGAACCAGTTGGGCCTTATGGGTAGCATATTCAATATTGTCATAAAACATATTTACCCGGCCGCGTGTCAGTAACAAGGGTTCTTTACTTCTGATCAATATTGCAATCAATTCCAGTAAAAAACCGATGGGATAGCTTATCGATTTCGACAAGTTACGCGGCTTTTTCAAACCGGCCTTTTCACAAAAAGTCGCATAGACTTTTTCCATATAATCCGCATGTTGATTTCCAATAATAAAACAATTGATTCCGGACAGCCGCTTTTGAAAAGCCAACCAATAGGCCCGAGCCAGATCACCGGCATAAACGAGGTGAAATCTATTGTGTGACGATCCCGGCAAAAATGGAATACCCTGTCTGGCTGTATCAAGATATTCAAAAAATCCAGTGTGAAACTCTCTTTCACCATAAACCCAAACCGGTTCCAGGACTGTTAAATTTAAGTCGTGGGCCTTTGCGAATTCAATCGCTTTTTCTTTAGCGATGGCCTTGGTTTCGCGATAATAATTCAGTTGACAGGGAAAGATGCGGTCGGCAAAATAACGGTAATGGGGACGATGGGGCGAGGTTTCATCTTTGAGACCGTGATAATTTTCTTCACCGTATACCGAATTGGTGGCGGTAAAGATCATATCTTTAATCTGGTTTGCCAAACAAGCCCGTAATAAATTGAGACTGCCTACCACATTGGTTTGATAAAACTCTTGATATTTCCCCCAATCCCGCGCCATCCCCGCAATATGAATTACGAAATCAAAACCATGCAAGGCCCGTACCAAGCTGTCGTAGTCCTCAAGGCTACCATATCGTAATTCAACCGGCAAACCGTCTATATTCTTCAAATCACTGCCTTCACGGACCAGACAACCGACTCTGACGGTTTGGTTACAAAAAAAACGGACCACATGACTGCCGATAAACCCATTTGCGCCAGTGATCAAAACACTATTCATCAGCCGTGTACCTCTTTAATAACAGTGCGGCATTATGCCCCCCAAAACCATACGAAGTCGAAATCGCATAATCAACGGGAAACGTGGTGGTTTCAGGTGTTAAATTCAAGTCCGCAATGGGATCGTTAATTTGATTGCCATGAATGATCCCTCGGTCAATCGAAAGTGCGGTCACTGCCGCTTCAATGGCGCCGCTGGCGCCGATGCTATGACCTAAGATCCCTTTCGTCGAGTTAAGATGCGGTTGAGAGTCCGGATTGCCGAAAAAGGTTTTGATCACCGCCGCCTCAATCTGGTCGTTAGCAAGCGTTGCCGTACCATGCGTATTTAGATAGTCAATCTTTTTATCCCCGGCAATTTTGCTTAATATAGCGGTGATCGCCCGGCCGGATTCCTCCATCTGAACAATATTGGCGGCATCATTATTGGCTTGATAGTCACAAATCTCTGCATAGATTTTCGCGCCCCTTTGCCGGGCCCGGTTTAACTCTTCCAATATTAAAGTGCACGCCGCTCCTTCGTTGAATAAAAAACCACTGCGGTTTTGGGAGAACGGCATCGGTTGGCCGTCTGCCGAACGGGTTAAAGTCGTCAACATATCAAAACCCCGCATAATTGCGCCATGTTGCTCTTGCAGACACTCCGCTCCACCGGTTATGGCGCTCTCGACTTCGCCGTTTGCGATTTTGCGAAAAGCCTCTCCGACAGCGCAGGTTCCGGATGCACAAGCGGCATTCACAGTCAAACTGGGTCCGGTGATTCCAAAGAGAATCGAATTCCAAGCCGCTACCGAATTAGGCATCAGCATCGGAATGACCATTCGATTGTATCGGAAGTCGAGAGAATAATGCTCACGTAAGGTTGAATCGTTACCGAATAAATGCGCCAAATAGGATTTAAAAGCAGTCTGTAAGCTGCTCATTCCAACCCCAATCACCACAGCCGCCTCGGCCAGATGATTCACCCCAAAATACCGTCCGTTTGCAACAATATCCAATCCGGCGTCAATCAGCGCCAGTTTGGTGGCAATTACCGACAGTTTGGCAATTTTCTCCATCGCCGTTCGAAGGGCGGGGTCAATTCCAAAATCAATGAAAGAAACTTCCGGAACCGGCACAAAATGACGGGACTTAAAACGATAATTCCGCTCATAGTCCGGAGGAATTTCTTTGATTGACACCTGATGATGCAGTAGATTCTGAAAGAATTGCTCCTTGCCGATTCCAATCGCGGTAACCGGCCCAATCCCGGTGATGACCACCCGTCTAGCCATTGCTGCTCCTTTTGATAAAAGCAATCATATCTTCGATATATTGCCGGATATTATCATAATCACGGGCCCGAAAATGAAACGAATTTAAATTGATTTTCCGGTCTTTTGCAACCACTATTTTCTTTCCGGGTTGGGTTACCTGACCAATCTTAAAAAAAACCAAATCAGCTTGTTGCGCTTCATTTAAAAAAGCAGCTTCAGCAGTGGCATCAATGGTAAATAACAGTTCGTATTCGCCACATTCGCCCAAAAACAGCAGCAACTCCGGAAGCGCAAACACCTGGGCCAATAATCTGCCGGCTTTGATATAAGGTAACCCGCTGACTTCAAATCCAACGCCGCTTAATTCGGCAATCGTATTTAATGCGTTAAAAACTCCGTCACTGGTGTCAATACAAGCGTTGGCATATTTTCGAATCAAACCGGCCTCAGTAACGCGAAGCCGAAATTGATTTTTCAATGGTCGCACCAAACCGCCCCATCCCTTTTGATCGGAAAACAGTTTTAAATAAGCTTCAAGATTGCCCGTCCCCATCCGACCGGTTAAATAAATTTGATCACCGACTTTAGCATTACTCCGCAGTAGAGGTTGGCCATCAAGCACTCCTATGGCCGTCGCCGTATACCGCCATCGCTCCGAAAAGCCCAGATCGCCGCCGATAAAATTCACTTGAGCCGCTTTTAATACTGCGGCGATGCCCCGAGTGAATTGGCGGATATACTCCTTACTCCATGTTTTCCCAACGACTAAGCTGTGCGCAAAATACAACGGGCTCCCGCCGGTGGCTAAAATATCGGTTAATCCTCCCACGGCCAGATTCCATCCTAACGTGTAAGGATCAGTATCCCGTAAGAGATCTTCATCAGAGAAATCATCCGTATTGAATAATAAGCGTTGACCGGCAAATTGAATAATTTCCGCGTCAGCTTCAAACACCCGGTTCAATTGGGACTGGGAGCGCGGCAAAATCGCTGTGATTTGGTAAATAATCTCTGCTTCGCGATGCATCTTATTCCTCACAAATGAGATCGAGTTTTTCAACCGCGGTTTCAATCCGACAGGGTAAAAAACCCATCGGGTCTCCGTCAAACTCAATTTCCGGATTAAGATTATTCCCGTATATTTCAATGGTCCGGCAATAATCAAGCGCTATTGTATCAGTATTCGCAAATTTTCGTCCGGAGTATATTTGGGGTAATAAACTCCAGAGGTTTCGTCCGTTGAGATTGCGGACTGTCAAATGATAAAAACGATGGTCGTCCGGTTGTAAATCGTGGTTAACTTTAATCCCCGAAGCAATAAAGTAAGTCTTGCCAATCGAAAGATTAAACAAATTCTTTATTTCAAAGTGCTTGCCATCGACGCAACCCACCAAATCACCAGGCCGATATGAGCTTAATGTTTTTAATAACGCCAGAAAAGTCCCGAGCTGATCCCCAAACCGTTTCCGAAATCCGCCATTGGCAGCTCTGGCCAATGCCGCTCCAATGCCAATATTGGCACAACAAGCAAAATAACCGGTTTGGACGCAAATATCCTCTGGTAACGGTTGATTAATCAAGGACGGATCAAGCTGCTGCAAATATGTAATTTTACCAATCTCAATCGAACGGCTGTATTGCCGGGATAAAGTTGCAACCGCTTCGGCGGCTTCAATCGGAATTCGATAACTTTTACAAAAGTCAGGGCTTGTTCCGGTATAGATCACCCCCATTTTGGTATGGGGCGCGATCCGTCGGCTTTGCCTGTCAAAAAAGCCGTTTACAACCTGATTGATTGTCCCATCTCCACCTACGGCAATAATCATCTCATAACCCGCCCGGTTTCCTTCTTGGGAAAACCGGCAGGCATCCGCCAGGGAACTGGTAATACGATAGTCAACTTCAATTTGGTGTTGTTGCAATAGTTTTTGGATCAAGCGAAACCGGCGACGGCTCGTCCCGCTATGCGAACCAGGGTTAAAAATCAGGAGGTTTTTCATTGATTAACCCCCGGTTTTACCGATTTTTGCAATGAGTGAAACCGCTTTTTGAACTGTTTCGGGTTTTAAATTGGCGCCGGCGATTAATCGGACCCGGCCTTCTCCAACCGGAACTGAAGGTGCTACAAAAGGAGTGGTTAAAATACCGTTATGATAAAATTTCCGGGATAAAGATAGTGTTTCGGCTGTATTTCCAGCAATAATCGAGGTAATTGGCGCTTTACTTTCTCGGCACTCCAATCCGGCCGCTTTCAATGCCTGTTCCATTTGATGCTTATATAAAATCAACTTAGTTCGAAGCTCTGCGAAGTCAGTCGTGATTATTTCCAGTACTTTTAATATTCCGGCGAGACTTGCCGGCGGTAAAGCGGTGGAATAAATTAAATGAGGGCAATTGTATTTCAGATACTCAATAATGGTCGCGTTACCGGCTATCATCCCCCCCAAACCGGCCAAGGCCTTTCCTAAAGATGCGGTATAGATTCCCTGAAAATCAGTGAGACCTGCTTCTTCTAAAATTCCCCGGCCGCTTTGTCCCAACACACCAATACCATGAGAATCATCGATTACTGGGACTGCTCCGAATTGGCCTGCCAAATCAACGATCTCCCTAAACGGGGCAATGCTTCCTTCCGTTGAAAAAACCGATTCGGTTACGATAAAAACCTGGCGAAAGCCGCTTGTTTGTTTTAAAATCTTTTGCAAATGCTCCAAATTATTGTGGAGAAATGGCCTAATCTTGCATCCCGCCGCTTTGATTCCTTGGATCAGTGAGGAATGAGCATAATGATCCACGATAATCAGGTCTTCTTTGCCGGCGATTGCGCCAAACAAACCATTATTCGCTTGATAACAGGAGGGTAAAAGGATTGCCGCCTCCAACCCTACGAAGTCAGCCAGTTTGGTTTCAGTAAGTTGAAAGAGGTCAATATTCCCGGTGGCAATCGGGGTGCCGCATAATGAAGCGCCATATTTATCAATTGCTGCAATCATTGCTGACTTTACCCGGCCGTCACCCGCAAGGCCAAGGTAATTATTGGAAGCAAGGTTAATAAACGGCTGGCCTTCAATGAGCACCGGATCATCTAATCCGGATTCAATTTTGCAATAGTAGGGATTAAAACCAATCTGTTCAGCTAATTTGCGATTCAGGTTTATTGATTCACGATACCTTTCGAGATCCATTTATTCATCCCTTTCTGCTTGACTCAAAACGCTTCCCGCATCTTAGCCACGATATCAGCGACTGTGATCACATCGTTGAATTCTGTTTCATCAATAGAGATGGAAAACTCATCCTCCAAACCGGCAATAATCATTAATTTACTAAACGAATCCACTCCCAAGTCTTCGATCAAGTTACTCTCCATGGTAATGGCCAGTCTTTTTTCAATATTCTGGGCGACAACAGCAAAAATGCGTTCTTCCAAATTCATGGTTGGATGACTCCTTTCCGATAACACCGGGTCGGCTGCCCCAAATCACGCATAATACTACAATAATTACAATTGATACATTGGGAAAGATAATGAGGATCACTTTGCAACTTGTTCAAAAAATCCGGCTCACAGATCAACGGTCGGCATAAACTAATAAAATCGGTACGGTTGAAATTAATCGCGTTCATTATCTGATCACCCTGGCGAAACCCGCCAACGCATATTATCGGTACTCGAGTATACTGTTTGGCAATTTCGGCAAATGGTAAATTGTAATTTGGGGTAAATGGTTTAATCTTTAATTTCAATAAAGGAAAGACGGCTGAGCGAATCAGCCGATTGGGCAATGAAACCGAACCAATCCGAGCGGTTTCAAACAGTCTCATCTCAATCCTCCAAATCAGGCTTCACTATTGGAATGTAAATCAAAAAGAAAACCAACAAACACATAGGAGATGATAAATAGCAACATGGCGAGTTCGGTATTGAATAAAGCGATTAAGGTTGCCTGACCGCAAGTACACGCTCTGAAATTAGTTACTAATGAATAATAAGTCCTTTCGCCAATCGGGTTTTTATAATAGAGATAACCGGTCCAAATCTGCAGAAAAACGGTCAATACTCCAAGAATTAAAAAAATATTATTAATCCGCGCCAACGTAT
>JASFQO010000109.1:0-6971 GCA_050115405.1 Bacillota bacterium | reverse complement strand
CCGAGTTCGACCGCCTCACCGTCGCCGACGCTTACACCCGTAATTACACCTACAATTACGCCTGTAATTACACCATCAGGGACGCCGTTGGAAACTATAACACCTACACTAACACCAACGCCTTCTTCATCCGGGCCGATACAGTCATTTGAGCCGGTAACAATACCATCATACTCATCTTTACAGGCAAATGCCAAACTGCCTGATCCTTTTAAGTTTATGGATGGCACCCGCATGACCAGGAAAGATCAATGGCCGGCCCGGCGTAATGAAATCAGCGCTTTGGCCCAAGCGTTTGAATTCGGGGTTAAACCGCCGGTACCGTCAAATGTCACAGGTTCATATAGTAGTAATAGGCTCACAGTCAATGTCAGCGAGGGCGGAAAATCAATATCTTTCTCCTGTTCCATCACTTATCCGAGTTCCGGCACGGCTCCTTATCCCGCGATCATCGGAATCGGCGGCAATTACCTCAACACTTCGGTAATCAAACAGTTGGGAGTGGCCCTGATTACTTTCCCCAATGACGATATCGCGGCCCAGACAAACACCGGTTCCCGGGGACAAGGTAAGTTCTATACTCTTTACGGCAGCGGCCATTCCGCCGGCGCCTTGATCGCGTGGGCCTGGGGTGTGGATTGTCTGATCACCGCTTTAGAAAATACTCCGGCGGCAAAAATTGATGCCACAAAGTTAGGCGTAACCGGATGTTCCCGTAATGGCAAGGGGGCCCTCGTAGCCGGAGCGTTTTGTGAGCGGATTGCACTCACTATTCCCCAGGAATCCGGCTCCGGAGGGGCGGCCAGTTGGCGCGTTTCCGACGCTCAAAAACAATCCGGTCAAAACGTCCAGACTTTGTCGCAGATCGTCACGGAAAACTGTTGGTTTACCAATTCTTTTTCCCAGTTTAGCAATACGGCGACGAAACTTCCGTTCGACCATCATTCCATCGAAGGACTGTGCGCGCCTCGGGCACTCCTGGTAATCGAGAATACCTCGATGGAATGGCTGGGGAACCTTAGTTGTTGGACTACAGGCAATGCTGCCCATATGATCTGGGAAGCTTTGGGCGTACCGGAAAAGATGGGATTCTCGCAAGTCGGCAATCATAATCACTGTTCTTACCCGTCTTCGCAAGTATCGGAATTAACAGCCTATATCCAGCACTTCCTGCTGGGAAACGATAGTGGCGATACCACCGTTATGAAAACCGATGGCGGCTTAAATTTTGATAAAGCAAGATGGATTGATTGGACGGTTCCGGCATTACAATAAAAAACCTATAAACATCATCCACCCGATTTACGGGTGGATGATGTTTTGCTGTAGTATATAGTTACTATTAGAAAAATTTTGAAAAAGGATCTGATGATCATGCGATGGTTGCGGCGAGAATTTTATCTCGCTTTCTTGATTTGGGGTTTGATCATTTTCAGTCCGGTCCCGGCTTTGGGTACCAACACTCGTACACCGGCACTGAAAATCAAGGAGGTGGCCTGCGGGGCCGCCCATAGTCTGATTCTGCTCTCCGACGGGACGGTCTGGGGTTGTGGCGCCAATGAATCCGGGCAACTAGGGGATAAAACCGTTGTGAATCACCGGATACCGGTGAAGATCCCGGTACTCGCGGAGGTGACGGCGATTGCTTGCGGACCGCGCTTTTCACTGGCTCTGAAAAAAGACGGCACGGTTTGGGGTTGGGGGCAAAATAAGCAGGGGCTGCTTGGAATAGCGGGAAATGTCCCGGTTAAAATTCCGCGGTTAAAAAAAGTTATTATGATCGCCTGTGGCGCCAGTCATGCTTTTGCAGTCAAAAAAGACGGTACGGTTTGGGGTTGGGGTTCCAATCATTTTGGACAGTTAGGGGATGGTACTCGCCAGAACCGCCGGTTTCCAGTCAGGATTAAAGGGTTAACGAAAGTCAAAACCGTTGCTTGCGGGACCAAACATACAGCCGTTGTAAAAGCGGACGGGACCGTATGGATTTGGGGCGCCAATAATTCCGGTCAGTTGGGCAACGGAGCCCGGGCAGCTCAATTAAAACCGGTTAAAGTACTCGGACTGATTGAAATTAAAAGAGTTGTTTGTGGTCGGGAGCATACGGTAGCCTTAAAAAAGGATGGGAGTATTTTTAGCTGGGGCGCCAATGGTTTCGGGCAACTGGGGGATGGGACCAAGACTGAAAAGCTCCGGCCCGTTCGAGTAACCGGGCTGGATGAGGTCACGGCCATTGCCGGCGGGTCAAACTTTAATCTGGCGTTCAAGAAGGATGGGACGCTATGGGGTTGGGGCTCGGATGTTTATGGCGAGTTGGGAGACGTAAAAGCCGTGGAAAGCGTGGATGAATGTGTTTCTTGCGGCGGAAAGAACAACGTCTTCTTTTACGATAAACCCAAACCAGTCCCGGTGATGGAAGGTACGAAAGTGGCGACCATCGCTTGCGGCGAATCCTTTGCCATGATGGTGAAGGATGACGGGACCATTTGGAGTTGGGGAGTGAATCATTGCGGGCAGTTGGCTGAAGGGTCGGTCATCGACCGTCTTGTTCCGGCTCAAAATTATTATGGGAGAATCGTTGGGAAAATGAAATTGCAGTATCAAAACATTACTGCCGATTTGGCCCGGGCCAGGCTGGACCAGGAACATGATCTTATTTTGCTGGATATCCGGACCCCAGCGGAATACCGCCGAAAACACCTGCGGAAGAGTCGCTTGATTTCCCTGACTCAATTGAAAACTAAAGTTCCAACCGTCATTCCGGATAAATCTACTCCAATCCTGGTTTATTGTAAAGTAGGGATCCGGAGCGCCCGAGCCGCGGCTATTTTAGTCCGGTTGGGATATAAAAATGTCAGCAACCTGCTGGGTGGAATTGATGACTGGCCGTATGAGGCAGCGAGCGGCGAACAATAGGAAAAATTTTTGCGGTAAATCTCGTCACCTTTTTCAGCGCTTCCAGATTGTGATTCTTTTCGGTGGCGCCTTGTCCGTAGTGGCTAATTGTGGTATCATTATAAACAGTTTTTATTGATTACCACCGACAAATTGCAGCAATCGCGCCAGGTCTGCCACGCGCTGCGACAATAGGAGTGAAACGAAGATGAATCAAAACCCTGTGCGGGTCCGCTTCGCCCCCAGTCCCACCGGATACTTGCATATCGGCGGGGCCCGGACGGCGATTTATGATTGGTTGCTTGCCCGGAAGACCAACGGTCGGTTTATTTTACGGATCGAAGATACCGACCGCAACCGCTATGTCCCGGATTCTTTAACGGATATTACGGCCAGTTTGCGCTGGTTGGGAATTGAGTGGGATGAAGGGCCGGAAAAAGGCGGAGAGTACGGCCCCTATTTTCAATCGGAACGGCTGGAACTATACCAACGTTATGCCCAACAATTAGTAGCGGAAGGTAAAGCTTATCCCTGTTATTGTACGGGGCAACGGCTGCAAGATTTACGCCGCACTCAGGAAAAAAACAAAATCAAAGTAGGTTATGACCGGCACTGCCGCAACCTGACCGCTGCCGAGCGGGAGGCTTTGGAAGCGAGCGGGACCAAGAAGGTCATCCGTTTTAAGATGCCTTTGGAGGGCCAAACAGTCGTTACAGACCGGATTCGGGGCGCGATGACCTTTGATAACAGTACGTTGGAAGATTTGGTATTAATCAAATCCGACGGGTTTCCGACCTATCATTTTGCCAATGTGGTCGATGACCGGCATATGCAGATCACCCATGTGTTACGCGGCGACGAGTGGATTGCCAGCACTCCGGTCCATGTCATGCTTTATCAGGCTTTGGGATGGCAGCCGCCGGAATTTGCCCATCTGTCGATTTTTCTGGCTCCGGACGGTAAAGGCAAATTAAGCAAACGACACGGCGCCACCAGTGTTAAGGAATACCGGGAGCAAGGTTATCTTCCGGAGGCGCTCTTTAATTGTCTGTTGTTTTTGGGTTGGAATCCCGGCACTGAGCAAGAAATTTTTCTAAAAGAAGAGGCCATCGACCAATTCAGCCTGGAAAGGGTCAACGCTTCGCCGGTCCGGTTTTCGTTTGAGAAACTATTATGGTTTAATGGCATTTATTTGCGTAATCTTCCGGCCCCGGAGTTGGCCCGGCGCTGTCTGCCGTTTTTACAAAAAGCGGGCGTGTTACCGAAACCCTGTCCGCAAGAACGGTTGGACTATCTGGTGACCGTGATGCCTTTGGTGCAAGAACGTTTGAAATTGCTTACCGATGTGGTGGAGTGGACCGGGTTTTTCTTACAAGATGAAATTCCGGTCCCGGCTCCGGAAGTCTTAATCCCTAAAAAGTTGGACCGTACGCAGACCATCAGGGTATTACAAGCGATTCTGGCGGCATTGCGCAATGTACCGGAGCGTTTCGGCGCCACCGACCTGGAGCCGGTATTGCACGCATTGCCGGAGCAATTGGGATTGAAGATGGGTGAGGTCTTCATGCCGTTGCGGGTCGCGGTTTCGGGACGTACCGCCACTCCGGGAATGTACGAAATGTTGGCGGCGTTAGGGAAAAGGCGGGTACTGGCGCGGATCGAAAAGGCCTTGACAGTGTTAAAAGCTTAACCGTCTATCTTGCTTTAGCAAGTCTCAAGAGTGACGCTGCGAAATCAGCCAGAAAAAATTGGGTGAAAGCTCCAAGGCATTATGCAAAATAAATAGGGTCGGCCCTCAGTTGGATTGAGGGCGGCTCTTTTTTAATATTGGAAAACAGCGCTTACCATTAAGAAAATTCATTATACGCTTGCCATAAAAAAAAATTAAGATTTGGTTGCAATTACCTTAACATAATGTTATAATTAACATAAACAATTAATGTAAATATTTAACAAAAATATTAAATAATACCAAATAGATTTGATGCTAAGGTGCTGGTAAATATCAGTTTGTGAGTTGAGGATTTCCGGTTGCCTTGATTCAAATTTTCTTCTGCAGAAAGAGACGAACTATGTCGCTAGGGATATTATCAAGGAATATTAAGTATAAAAAGATGGATCAGACTGGAATTTAGTTAAACCCGTCGCCGGGAGAAAGCATGAATCAGAGATCAGGTGGAACTTTCAACTCCAAATATAAATAAAAGGAGGACTTGAATGTGAAATTGAAGTTAAAGTTAGTACCATTTTTACTCGTAGCTTTTCTATCAGCAGTAGTTTTAAGTAATTTATGTGGCGCTGCAACCACCAAAGAATTGGTATCGCAAAACGAATTGATCCGTAACAATACCTTTGATAATGGTGTTGGTCTACCGTGGCATATCTGCGAGACTTATCCGGCCGACGCCGATTTTGAGATTAAAGACGGCAAGTATTATGTGACGATCAATAATAAAGGCACAGATAGGTGGGATGTCCAATTTCGCCATCGAAAACTGGTTATTGAACAAGGCCATACCTATACCGTCAAATTTACGGTTACCGCAACGAAGAATTGCCAGATCTATCCCAAAATTGGCGACCAATCGGAACCTTATAACGAATATTGGCACTATGGCCAATGGGAAAAAATTCAACTCACCGCCAACCAGCCGTTGACGATTTCCCAGACTTTTACCATGAATTCCGCTACCGCCAAAACCTGTGAATTTGCGTTTCATCTTGGCGGTGACTGCGCGACCTCGTCATTACCCTATACGATTTCTTTTGATAACATCTATCTGACCGATCCCCAATTTCCCGGTTATGAAGCCGATGAACCGGAACCTACCAATGCCGTCCGGGTCAATCAGGTGGGCTATTTCCCGAATTTTGAGAAAAAAGCGACCTTGGTTTCCGACGCGACTCAGCCGGTAGCTTGGAAATTAATAAACAGTGGCGGTCAAGAGGTTGCTTCCGGAGAGACGGAACCTTTGGGGATGCAGAGCGCTTCCGGGGATAACTGTCATCTGATTGATTTTTCATCATTTACCACTCCGGGCAAGGGCTATATACTCAAGGCGGATGGAGCGGAGAGTATGGAGTTTGATATCGGTACCGACCTGTATAGTGAGATGAAATACAAGGCGATTAAGTATTACTATCATAACCGGAGCGGCATTGAGATTAAGCTGCCCTACTGCGAAGAATCGCAATGGGCCCGTCCCGCCGGGCATACCAGCGATGTGATGCCGAACGCTTCCGGAACCTGGTATAACGAGAGCTATACATTGGATGTTACCGGTGGTTGGTATGACGCCGGCGACCATGGCAAATACGTGGTTAACGGCGGGATCTCGGTCTGGACGATGATGAACCAATATGAACGGGCATTGGTGAATGGGAGAAGCGCCCTGGCCGCCTTTGCGGATAGTACGATGAATATTCCGGAAAGCGGTAATAACATCCCCGATATCCTGGATGAATCCCGGTGGCAGATGGAAGTAATGTTAAAAATGCACGTGCCGTCAGGATATACTTATGCGGGGATGGTCCATCACAAAGCTCATGATGAGCGTTGGACCGGGCTGGCGATCCGCCCCGATCAAGACCCGATGGACCGTTATTTGCAACCGCCAAGTACTGCCGCAACTTTGAACATGGCGGCTACCGCCGCCCAAGCCTCACGTTTATGGAAAGATTATGACGCCACTTTTGCCAACGAATGCCTGTCTGCCGCCGAAACCGCCTGGAAAGCCGCTCTGGCTCATCCGGATATTTTTGCGAGCATGGGCCAACAAGTCGGTGGCGGCGCTTATGGCGATGACTATGTCAAGGACGATTTCTATTGGGCGGCCTGCGAATTGTTTGTGACCACCGGAGATAGTGAATATTTGGATTATATTCAAAATTCCCCACACTATTTGGAAATGCCGGTTAAAATGACGCATGGCGAAGCCGCCCTCGGGATCTGCGGTTGCTTTGACTGGGGCAATACCGCCGGATTAGGTACGCTTACGCTGGCTTTAGTCCCCAGTTCTTTACCGGAAGCCGATGTTGCTACCGCTAAAGAAAATATTCAATCCGCCGCTGCTACTTTT
>JASFQO010000108.1:0-6973 GCA_050115405.1 Bacillota bacterium | reverse complement strand
GCGAGGTCCACATCAAAGCCGACAATCTTTCCGTTTTCATCCCGGAAACCCATGGGCGGAAAACTGTCGTCCAGTCCCAGCACAAATTGGTTTTTATCCTTCACTTTTTGCCATGAATTGTCTTTGCCGGATTCGCCGCAGCCCGAAATTAACAAAACGGCCATGCCGAGCAGTAAAAAGGTGAGGATGTTTTTTTTCATGATGATAATTCCTCCTTTTTTTCTTCTACTGTTATTTTACTTTAAAATATGAGTTTAGTCCATATAGCTTGAATAAAATTGCTTTGTGAAGTTCGGCGATGGTTACGTCTAGGGCGAAGAAACCGGGATGACTAACGTTACCTTCATTGGACTAAAACCGGCGGAAATAAAAATTAATTTTTAATATTATGGGAAACAAAAGGAATAAATAGAATAAAATAGAATGTATTAAAATTAATGTAAAAGAAAGTTGGCTGCAGAGGGTGGCGCGCGTTAAAAGATGGGAATTATCCTGAAATTTATCTTGAATAATATCCGTGAAAAAAAGTTTCGGACCTTTTTGATTATATTTACGGTGACGCTTTCGTCCGCTTTGTTCTTTGCGTCGTTGGCGCTTTCCGGTACGATTGAAGAGACCTTTATGGCCAAAATTAAAAAATATATCGGTACCGCCGACCTGATCATTCATTCCAACGAGAAGTCGCCTTTTTGGATGTTTCGCCTCACCAAAACCGCAGTGGTCAAAGAAGCAGTGGACTACGTGGTGGGCGCCGTCGAGACTTCCGCTACTTATCAAAAAGACAAAGAATCGGTTACCATTAATCTTAAAGGCTACTATCTGGAGGACCTGGCAAAGCTGAATCCGTATGTACTGGCAAAGCAGCAAGATTTAGCGCCGTTTGAGGGAAATAAGATCATTTTTAGCGCTACCACCGCCCAAAAGTATCATTTTCGGCCGGGAGACGCGGTCGAATTGAAAATCAATAAAGATCGCTATCGTTTTAAAGTGGCCGGCATTGCGCAACCCACTGGTCTGTTTCAAGATGACGGTCAGAGCAACACGGCGGTAGCGCCGCGGGAAACATTGGCGCGGTTGTTTGGGGGCCGGGGCATGGTGGGGCTCGCTTATATTAAGCTTAAAGCTGGCCAAAAGCAGAGCGCGGTAATTCAAAAATTAAAGGAGGAATACCGCCGCTACACGGTACGCGAACTAATGTCCCGGGCGGAATTACGGCAATATACCCAAGCGATCACGGTCCCTTTCTTTCTGATGTTGGTCCTGGTCTTGTTTATAAGTATCTTTATTATTTATTCTTCGTTTAAAATAATTACCCGGGAACGGTTGCCGGTGATTGGGACCTTTCGCAGTATCGGGGCGACCCGGAAAATGACCGATCTGGTTTTGTTTGCTGAGTGTATCTTCTATGGCGTGGTTGGCGGGATTTGCGGCTGCCTGCTCGGCTTGGCCATCCTTTATGGAATGGCTGTTATGATGCGGCCGGAATGGATTAAGAACGTTAAAGTGGTGCTAACTTATAACCCGTTGCATTTGGGCGCCGCTTTTTTACTGGCGGTAATCCTGCCGTTGCTTAGCGCGTTGGTTCCGGTCGTCAAAACTTCCCGAATTCCCATCAAAGAGATTATCTTTCATACCATGGAACGGCCCAAAAAGAAAGGATTCTTTCGGATCATCCTGGGACTTGGTTTTTTACTTTTGGTCTTTACAGCTCCGTGGCTGGCCCCGCCAGACTGGGCCCTGGCGGTTGATGTAGTTTGTATGCTGCTCGCCGTAACCGCAGCCGTTTTATTGGTCCCTGTTTTGACCGCGGGGTTTTTAAAGCTCTTTGAAGCGCTCTATGAAGCCGTTTTAGGAAATGAAGGGGTTTTGGCGGCGAAGAATTTACGGGAGAACAAAAGTATCATCAACAATATTGCTTTATTGGCGATCGGGATTTCCAGTCTCTTAATGATTAATACGATTAGCTTTAGTGTGGTCAAAGAGCTGGCCAACTTTTTCAAAGACGCTGATTTTGATATTTGGATGGGTTGTCGTATGGCGGACCGCAAATTAACCGGAGTGATTCGTTACCAAGAGGGAGTAAGCGGAGTTTGCGGCATTTATAACGCCGATCAGGTGGAAATTGACGGTCGGAAAGAAAAAATCGGTTTAATTCATGGCATTGATACGAGACGCTATTTTGATTTTTGGACCATCCCGTTGAACGGTAATCGGGCCGCGTTGCTGACGGAACTGGATGCCGGCCGGAATATTCTATTGTCCTATGTTTTAAAAGAAAGATTGGGAGTCGAAGCGGGCGACAGCTTAACCTTAAAGATGAAGCGCGGCAAGCGGGTTTACCAAGTGATTGGCTTTTTTACTTCCTTGATGTGGAGCGGCAGTTTTGCCATTGTTTCCGAGCGCTTTTTAAAATCCGATATGCAATTGCAATATTACGGCAACATTTTTGTCAAGACCTCCAAAGATGCAAAGCTGGTGGCGCCAATCCTCAAAAAACGATTGGCGCGCCGGTATCCCTGGATGGAAACCCTGAGCGAGATTATCCGGCAGGAGAACGAAAATAATCGCAATCTATTTTTGTTGTTGCAAGGTTTTGCTGTGCTAACTCTGGCCGTGGGGATCTTTGGGATTTTTAACAATTTATTGATCAGCTTTATAGAACGGAAACGCTCTTTGGCAATGATGCGTTCGTTGGGGATGAGTAAGCGGCAGACATTGAAGATCATTGGCATCGAATCCTTAACCGGCGGGATGATTGGCGGCGGCATTGGGATAATGGTCGGTACGGTGCTGATTTGGCTGATTCCTTTTGTATTGAAAGCGATTCACCAAGTAGTAACGATTCACTACTCCCTGAAAGAATATGTGATTGTTTTCTTGTTTGGAGTAATCATCATGGCGGTGGCCTCAATCGGCCCGGCTTTAAAATCGTCGCGTTTTAATATTATCGATGCCATCAAATATGAGTGAAAGGTGGGCGGGATGGAAGCGCAAGCGATCATTCGGGCGGAAAACCTCGGTAAAAGTTTTCAACTGGGGCAGGAGGAAATCGTTATTTTAAAAGATATTAATTTAGCGGTGCGCCAAGGCGAATTTGTCTCTATTATGGGCCCTTCCGGCTCGGGAAAGAGTACTTTATTATATCTGATTGGCGGATTGGATCAACCGACTACGGGAAGGATCAGGATCAAAGGTAAAGAACTTTACGGCATGAAAGACCGGGAGGGGAGTATTTTGCGCCGCCGGGAGCTTGGTTTTGTGTTTCAATTTTATAATCTGATCCCCAATCTGAATGTGGAAGAAAATATTATGTTACCGATTTTACTGGACGGGAAACGGATGAAGGCGGAGCGCCGGAAGTTGGAACGGATTCTGGCCGATGTCGGTTTGAGCGACCGGCGGCGCCATACCCCCCGGGAACTCTCCGGCGGTCAGCAACAACGGGTGGCCATTGCCCGGGCGTTGGTGAACGAACCGGATATCATTTTGGCGGATGAACCCATTGGGAATCTTGATAGTCAAACCGGGACCGAAATTATGAAGTTATTGCAACGGATTAGCCGAGAATATGGCAAAACTGTGGTTCAGGTGACCCATTCTCAGGAAGCCGCGGCCTATGGTGACCGGATTATTCATGTACGCGACGGAAAGGTGTGGGATCACGATGAAAAAGTGGTTTGAGATTGTGGGGATTATTGTGGTTATCGGCGGCGTGGCCTTGGCATTTGGCAACGGGTGGGGTTGCAAACGGCAAACCGTTAAAAAGAAGGCGGCTTCGCCCCGGAAAACGGCGGCGGCAGCGGCAGCCACAGCCACCTCGGGTGTCGAGGCTTACGGGACGATCAAAGCCCGGGAATATAAGGACCTGAATTTGGAGTTTCCGGCCCAGATCACCAAAGTGCCGGTGCGGGACGGTCAGCGTGTCAAGCTGGGCGAGGCGTTAATCTATTTAAATATCAGTAGTTTTCAGGCGCAGTTAAAAAGCAAGGAAAACGAGTTGAACACCGCGCGTTTTGAACTGTTGAAACAGGAGAAGGTCCTGCGGGACGCGCAGGAGGCTTATGCCAAGGCGCGCCGCAATCTGCTGGACAAGGAGAGATTGTTGCGGGAAGGGGCGTTATCCCGCCAGGAAGTGGATGATTACCGGGACGTGGTGCTGGTGAAAGAACAAGCCGTCACCGATATTAAACTGGCGCGCGACCAATCTCAGGGGATTAACAGGATTGGAGTGTTACAGGAAAAAGTGCGGGTCTTGGAGTACGACCTGGCCCGAATGCGGCGGAAGTTAGACCAGAGCTTTTTAAAAGGCAATGTGATTGTCTCGGATTTCCAAAACGCCGTGGTCTATGGGATCAATTGCGCCGCCGGATATACGGTGGGAATGGGTGATAACCAGCAGCAAAAGTTATTAAGTATCATGAATCTGGATAGTCTGTATGTCTCGGCGGAGGTGGCGGAGGAGTTTATCAAGGATATCAAGCTCGGGATGGCGGCCGTGATTACCCCGCTGGCCGACAGAAAACGGCAATATCACGGCAAGGTCATCCAAATCGCCGCTATGGCGGAGAAAGACAACGGTGAGACCAATGTGGCGGTGGAGGTTTTCCTCACCGACGGCGATAGTTTTCTGCGGCCCAACTTCAATGTGGACGTGGAAATTGCGAAGCAGGCTGAGAAATAGCGGTCGGTGAGTGCAGCGGGCGGGTAACAAGGCGAAGGCCTTTGGTCGGGTGACGCACTGTGAAGATTACGATATGACGCGGTCAAGCAAGGTCTGGCCGCGCCGCGGTTGTCATGAGTAACCGATTACCGCTCTTTCTTTGGCGTGATAAACCCGAAAAAAAACAACTTCACCAGCTTTTCAAAGACCTGATTATCAAGGAGCGCCGTTTGCAAAACGGCTCTTTTTTCTTTCATTCCGGCTTTGAAAATTTCCATATATAAATAAATAGTCTCGTTTGACATACTATTATCGATATATCCTTCAATTTTTCCTTGGTCCAAAAAAGTAAAAACCAGATTTTTGACCTTGTTTTGATAATCTTTTGCAAAAGAATCCTCAAGATAACGGTCGTTTTTGATTAATTCCCCCAAAAAATCCCCTCTTAGATACTGCCGGGAATGTTCCTTGGCGGTAATGAGACGATTTAGTTTTTCTAAAAACGGTCGGTCGCTGTTTAGGATTTGTTGGAGGGCGGCAATGGTCTCGTCAAAAATCATTTGGACGACCGCCCGGTGAAGTCCGTCTTTACTGTGAAAATACTTATAGATGGTAACTTTGGAGACATTGGCGTAAGCGGCGATTTCATCGATGCTGACCCTAAGGACTCCGTACTTGTTAAACAGTTCCAGGGCTGATTGTTTGATCTGAGTTTCTTTTTTTAGCGCCCGGCGCTCATGTCCATTCATGATTGCGTGACCTTTCCGAGTGAGATGATAATGTACTTTTTAAAATATTATAGTTTATATAGTTGACTATGTCAAAAACAACATGCTATAATGAACTATAATTACTCTATAAGTACATAAAGTTTAAAACTAAACTTTGGGAGGTTGCGAAATAATATGTTTAATACAAGAACCGGGCTAAATATTCATGGAGTAAGAGGGATCATCAGAGAAATTGTGATGATTTTCGGCGGAGCTGCAATTTTATTTGTCGCGTCCGGGAATTTTAGTTGGGTTGGCGCTTGGACTTATTTAATTTTAGTCTTTTTATATCAATTGAGTTACATTGTGACGTTATTATTGATCAATCCGGCTTTGTTGAATGAAAGAGCTAAGTTGAACTGGAAAGAAAGCAAGGGATATGACCGATGTTTTTTAGTTCTTTATCCCGTCGGTTCATTTTTAACGTTGTTGGTCGCCGGACTTGATTTTCGGCTTCATGGAGCGACCATTATGATTTTTCCGCTACGATATGTAGGCGTTTTGCTGTTTGTTTTTTCGAGCGTTTTAGCATTTTGGGCCTTTGTCAGCAATTCCAATTTTATTTTAACCCATCGAACCGCTCAAGTAGCCGGGCAACAATTATGCTCGGTCGGACCCTATCACTATATCCGACATCCTGGTTACTTAAGCGCCGTTATTTCCACCGCTGCTTTTCCGTTACTAATTGGTTCGTTATTAAGCGCAATCCCCGTTCTAGCAACTATCGGCCTCATTGTCTATCGGACCGCCCGGGAGGATCAGACCTTAAAGGCGGAATTGTCCGGGTATGTTCAGTATTCAAAGAAAGTTAAGTATAAATTAGTCCCTTTTTTATGGTAGAAAACGGCTTCGATTTTGAAGGGGGCGGATGAAGACGTCGCCACCGGTAATAGCGTGAGAAACCCCGGCTGGGATTTTTTTTGGCAAAAAAAGCTGTGCCTGCCAAAAAAAAAATTGCTAAACAACCCCTTTACAGAACGCCAAAAATCTTTTATAATAAGTATCACGACGTGCCGAAGTGGCGGAACTGGCAGACGCGCTGTGTTCAGGGCGCAGTGTCCGTACGGGCGTGCGGGTTCAAATCCCGCCTTCGGCACCATGATACTTACAAACCTAGTAATGATAAGGGTTTGGAAACTTTCAAAATACATTTGCTAATGGTTTGCTAATGGCTGAGGAGATTATCAATCACCTGAGCTATTTCTTTGCGCATATTGGGAGTAACAAGTGTTATGATTTGCAACTTACCGTTGGGCTTATATTTTGATGGTGTTTTGCTAAAAGAGAATCACGGGGACGGTTCAAAACAGACAAACGAACCGTCCCCGTGTCTTTGCTTCCTTTTTTCATGCTGACTGGGATTATGCGTGGTTTCTGGAAACTTTGGAATTGGTTGCATTCTTTTTTTTCCAAATGTTCATTTTATTAACATATAGATTTTACATTATAGTGGTATCCTAATATCCGAAAGAAACATTCTTTCACTCTCACTTTTTGATATACGTGAGGCTCCACTGTATAACTCACGCTAAAGCCGAGTAAG
>JASFQO010000107.1:0-6997 GCA_050115405.1 Bacillota bacterium | reverse complement strand
GCCTTCGGCTAACGCTTCCTGCTACCGAGCGCGTAGCGGACTTTCACCGCCAAGTTATCTCCCCTGCCGGGCGCACATCGAAAAAGGCTGCCCCAAATTTACTTTTGGGACAGCCTTGCGTTTTAAAAATCCATTACCATTGTCAATATTTTTAGCGTTCGCATAGATAACCTTTCGCAACCTCAATATCCCGGGCGATCTGCTTTTGAAGCGCTTCCGGACCGGAAAAACGATTCTCGGGACGGATGAATTTGAGGAATTCCACCTGAACCGGCTGGTGATAAAGGTCAAGTTCCACATCAAACAAATAGACTTCGACCAATGGCAAGGATTTGCCAAACGTCGGCTTGATCCCGACATTGGCTAAACCGTAAAACCCCTTGTTTTGAAAACCCAATTTAACCAAATAAACCCCATAACAGGGCAGGAGATAACGTTCGGAAAGTTGAATATTGGCGGTCGGGAAACCCATCTTTCGCGCGATTTTGGCGCCATGCGCCACTTCCCCGGCAATCACAAACCGGTAACCCAACATTTGATTGGCCCGGTCAATTTGGCCTTCCGCCAATAATTGCCTGATTTTGGAACTGGAGATGATCTCGCCCGTCTCATAAACCGGCGGTATCTGCTCCACGACAATCCGCGCCTCCCGGCCCAAACTGTGTAACAGTTGATAGTTTCCCCGTTTCCGGGCTCCGAAAACAAAATCATACCCCACCACCACCGCTTGCGCACGCAACCCTTCCCGGAGCCAGGTGTGAAAAAAGGCTTCCGGTTCCAAAGCGGCAAAGTTACGGTCAAACTCCACCTCCAACATCCGGTCGATACCCTGCTTTGTCAATAGTTGGCGCCGCATGGCCGGATTATTCAATAAAAAAGGAGGCTCGCCCCAAAAGCCATCCGTATGATTATGAAAGGTTACCACAACCGCCAGGCCGCCCCGCTCTCGGGCCAACTCCACCGTCCGGGCCATGATGGCCTGATGGCCGCGGTGGACGCCGTCAAAGTTGCCAATCGTCACCACCGTAGTCGTCTTGGACTGGCCAAGTTCTTGACGGGCCTGCAATATTGTTTTCCAGATTTGCATAATTTGTTGACTCACTTTTTAATTAAAATGAAACACCTTCTCCGGCTGCCAAAAAAAATGTCCTTCCCGCTCCCGCAAGCCGGCAATGGCCACCACCCGGCCGCTTGCGTCGGCGACCCGGATACAACTCCCCGGTTCCAGCGGCACTGGATATTTGGAATACGAGAGCTTCCCGCCGTTGCCCACTTTCACCAAATCGGCGGCATCAGGCTGTAACTCGGGCAGATGATCCAAAGCCCGACTCAGCGGGATCACCATTTCAGCCAACCGGGCCCGGGCGCCACGCTCCTCAATTTCGGCAAGGGTTAGCGCTTCGGCATAAGTAAATTTTCCCGAACGCAGACGGATTAATTGGCCCATATGGGCGCCACATCCTAAAAGCAAACCCAGATCATGAATCAATGTGCGAATATAGGTCCCCTTGGAACAGGTAATTTCATTCCAAAAACTGTCGCCAAAATGGTAACGCGCTTGAGAATGAATCACTTGCCAGTCGGTAACGGTAATCCGCCGGCCTTGCCGTTCGACCGTCAAACCTTGCCGCGCCAATTCGTATAACTTTTGCCCTTTGATTTTGACCGCCGCATACATCGGCGGCACTTGGAGGGTTTCTCCGGTGAGGCTATGGACCGCGGCGGCTATTTGCGCCGCATCCAGCTCAAAATCGCGGTTTTCCGCCACCACCCGGCCGGTGGCGTCCTGCGTGTCGGTTGCCTGCCCCAAGATCACTTCCGCCCGATACTGCTTGCCGGTCTCGTCCAAAAATTGCATGGCGCGGGTCGCTTCCCCCAAACCTACTACCAACACTCCCGTGGCTTCCGGATCGAGCGTACCGGTATGGCCAATCCGGCTCTGTTTGGTAAGCTGACGCAGTTTGGCGACTACCCGATGGGAAGTCGGGCCCCGTCCTTTATTGACAATTAAGAAGCCGTGGAGCATTTGCGGTAATAAGCGGACACATAGTCCAAAACCAAGTTGACCACCTCATCTACAGAGCCGGTAATATTACAGCCGGCGGCCCGGGCATGACCGCCGCCGCCAAAGTTTGCCGCCAATTTGCTAACGTCAACGGCTTCGGTCGAACGCCAACTAACCTTGAATTCGTTGGGTTTTAATTCTTTAAAGATGATTCCAATCTCCACGCCTTCAATTGAGCGGGCAAAATTAACATAACTTTCGGTCTCTTCATTTTCAACCGGATAACGCTTAAGCATCGCCTGGTTTAAAACAATCCACGCCACTTTTCCCTCCAGGCCGACCTGCATCGAACTTAAAATTTCCCCTAACAATTTGATGGAATTAAAACTTTTTTGTTCATGGACACGTTCCGCAATTTTGGAAGGTTTCACCCGATACTTTTTCACCAGCCACGAAACAGTTTCCAACGTATATGCCGAAGTACAGTCATACCTGAAAAAACCGGTATCGGTAGCAATTGCCGTATAAAGGGCGGTCGCAATCGCTTGATTAATCCCGGTCCGGCTCTGTTTAATAATCCGAAAAACCAATTCTCCGGTAGCGGCCGCATCGGGGTCGACCAGATTTAAATCCCCAAATTGGGAGTTAGTGATATGGTGGTCGATGTTCACCACCAATAAGCCGGGCAAATCCCAAACTTCCGCCGGCAGCGCAATCCGGTCTTTTTCAGCGCAGTCCAGACAGATCAAGAGTTCGGGACGGTAATTTGCGGTCAAACCGGTCCTAATCAAAGCGCTGCCTTCCAAAAACCGGTAAACCGACGGTACTCCGTCCGAGCAGATCATTTCCACTTGTTTGCCGATGTTTTGCAACCAAATACCGAATGCCAGGACGGAACCAATTGCATCGCCGTCGGGATGGACGTGGCATCCCAGCAAAAACCGTCGGTTGGCCCGGATTAATTGTAAAAACTTTTTCACCTGCGCTTTCACTTTTTTTCGCCTCGCTGCTTCTTATTTACTTCCTGCAGCAACTGCATAATTCGTGAACCGCGCTCCATCGAATCGTCCGCAATCAAATGAATTTCCGGGGTATACCTTAACCGGATTCTTCTGCCCAACTCAGTCCGGATAAATCCTTTCGCGCTTTCCAGACCGTCCATGGTTGCCTGCTTGGCCGCAGCGTCGCCTAAAATGCTGACAAATATTTTCACATGGCTACAATCATTTGAGACTTCAACATCGGTAACACTGACGAAACCAATCCGCGGATCTTTCAGATCGCGCTGCAGGATCTGTCCAAATTCCGATTTAATCAGCTCTCTCAGCCGTTCGATACGATGTTCTGCCATACTTTTCCTCCACTGCTAACTACGATTGCCGACTATTGACGCTTAATCTCTTCCATTAAAAACGCTTCAATGGCGTCGCCTTCTTTGATATCGTTAAAATTAGCGATTCCCATCCCGCATTCAAAACCTTCCGCGACTTCGCGCACATCATCTTTAAACCGTTTTAACGATTCTATTTTCCCTTCATGAATCACAATATTATCCCTTAACAAGCGAATTTCATGATTCCGGTTAATTTTACCTTCCACAATATAACAACCGGCAATATTGCCAACTTTCGGGACTTTATAGACTGCCCGGACTTCGGCCCGCCCGACGACGACTTCCTTAAATTCCGGATCAAGCATCCCTTCCATGGCTTTTTGGACGTCTCCGATAATATTATAGATCACCCGGTACAGTTGGATATCGACGTTTTCTTTTTCGGCCATCCGTTTGGCGCTGGAGTCGGGACGGACGTTAAACCCGATGACAATCGCATTCGCCGCCGCCGCGAAGGTGACGTCGCCTTCGTTAATGGCGCCGACTCCGCCATGAATCACCTTGACTTTGACCTCTTCATTCGACAGCCGCTCCAACGACTGGCGGATCGCCTCAATTGACCCCTGGACATCCGCTTTGACGATCAATTTTAACTCCTTGATCTCGCCTTCCTTGATTTTGCTGAAGAGATCGCTTAAAGTCACCTTCTGCGTCTGCAGCAGCTCGCTTTCCCGCTTCAACTGCATCCGTTTATCCGCTAATTGCCGGGCCAGGCGTTCGTCGGTGATTGCGTACAAAATATCGCCGGCTTCCGGCAGTTCATCAAAGCCGATGACCTCCACCGGAATCGACGGTCCGGCTTTTTTAACCCGTTTCCCTTTATCGTTGATTAAAGCCCGTACTTTTCCAAAGGCGGCTCCGGCGATGATCGAATTGCCCAATTCCAGAGTGCCGTTTTGCACTAAGACAGCGGCCACCGGTCCCCGGCCTTTATCCAGTTCCGCCTCGATAATGGTCCCCTTGGCCGAACGATTGGGATTGGCTTTTAATTCTTTCATATCCGCGACCAGCAAAATCATTTCCAAGAGATTTTCGATCCCGATTCGTTGTTTCGCCGAGACCGGGACAAAAATCGTCTCGCCGCCCCATTCTTCCGCCACTAACCCGTATTCGGTCAAATCCTGCTTAACCCGGTCGGGATTGGCGCCCGGTTTGTCGATCTTATTAATCGCGACAATAATGGAAACATTAGCATCCTTAGCATGGTTAACCGCCTCAATAGTTTGCGGCATCACCCCGTCATCCGCGGCCACTACCAAAACGGCGATATCGGTGACCTGCGCCCCGCGCGCCCGCATCGCCGTAAAAGCGGCATGCCCCGGCGTATCTAAAAAGGTAATTTTCCGTTCCTTCAATTCGACCTGATAGGCGCCGATATGCTGGGTAATTCCTCCGGCTTCCTGCGCGGTGACGTGGGTCTCACGGATAGCGTCCAATAATGAAGTTTTGCCATGGTCAACATGGCCCATAATCGTGACCACCGGAGAACGCTTGACCAAATCGGCCGGGTCATCCTCGATCTCTTCCACCTGGACTTTTTCCTCTTCGGTCGGAGCCGCGGTCGCGGTCACGCCAAACTCCTGGGCAATCAAGGTCATGGTATCGAAATCAATCTCTTGATTGATGGTGGCCATCACTCCCAAGCCCATTAGTTTTTTAATAATATCACCCGCCGCCAGCTCCATCAATTGGGCAAAATCCTTCACGGTCATATGCGCGGGCAATTGCACCGATTTAACATTGGTAGCCGGTCCTTTAGGTTTTTGCAAAATCGGATGGCGCGACGGTACTACGGAACGATTTTTTCCCCGTTGATTATTACGGGACGACTTCGACCAACGGTTGTTGCCCTTTCCGTTTGCGCCCTGTTGTTGCGGACGTTGCTGGTTCGACTGTGATCGGGCGCCTGGTTGCGGTCGCGATGACGGTCGGTTATTACCGGGCTTGCGCTCCGCCTGACCACCACCGGCAGACGGCGCCGCGTTCTTTGGCGCATTTTGCGGCTTCGTAAATTGTTTATTATGCGGCTTCTCCCCCGCTTGCCGATTATTTTTGGCTATGTCACGTCTTGCCGCCGGATCAACCGCCCGCTGTTCCCTTGATTTCGCGGCATTGCCTTTCTGGCGTTGCCCTTCGCCTTTATGATTAGTTGGCGAAGTTACAGCCCCCGGCGTCTTGACCGTTTCGGTCGGCCGCGGTTGCGCCGGCCGTGATTGGGTCGGTCGTGATTGAGTCGGTCGTGATTGAGTCGGCCGTGATTGAGTCGGCCGTGATTGAGTCGGCCGTGATTGGGTCGGCCGTGACTGGGTCGGCCGTGACTGGGTCGGCCGTGACTGGGTCGGCCGTGACTGGGTCGGCCGTGATTTGGGCGGAGTTTGCCCGGTAGTCGACCTTACCGGTTGAGCCGGACTCACACTTGGCGTTGCATTTGGTTTGGCTGTCCCGGGCATATTTGCCGCTTGCCCGGTCCGGAACCGGCTTTGGTCGGCCCGATTTTCAGCCGTAATAACCGGTTTGGGTGGCGTGGTCTTCCCTCCGGTCGTCGGGGGGGCAACTATTGCGCCGCCAATTCGTGATTTTTTGGGCGCCGCGGGAAAATGATGTCGCGCTTGATCGACAAAATTATCTTCGATCGTACTCATATGGTTACGGACATTAGCTCCCAACTGATTTAAAAAACTCATTAATTCCCTGATATTGACCCCTAATTCCTTGCTTAATTCATGAACTCGTACTTTATTTATGGCAATTCACCCCTATCAATAAATAATCTGCTGATTACCGTCGCAAATTGACGGGAAGTAATCCCGACAACACCCCGTCCGGGAAAGCCAATCCAACTTCCCAAGGCGTCCCGGGCACCGTAACAGTAAAATGGCACTTTGTTCAGCCGGCACCTATATTGAAAATTGTTGACCGTCTTCGCCGCTAAATCCGTGGCGCAGATCACCAAGTATACCCGCTGTTTTTTGAGTAAATTTTCCACCGCCGCCGTCCCCGCCGCCAACTTTCCGGCTTTGGAAGCAAATCCCAAAATGGATTGTAATTTAATTTCATTCATTTAATAATCTTCAACATTTCGGCGCGCAAGCGTTCCTTAGTCTCCGGCGCAAGCGTCATTTCCAAGGCGTTATCCAGACCTGACTTTTTAAAGGTCAATTCCAAGCAATCCAAGTTGGGGCAGGTATAAGCGCCCCGACCGGACTTTTTACCGGTCGGATCGACCAGCACCTCGCCTTCGGGAGTCCTGACCACCCGGACCAATTCTTTTTTGGGTTTGACCGCCTTACAACCCAAACAAGTCCTTTGGGGAATTTTTTTCGGTTTCATCATCTTTAAACCCCCTTTTGGCTTTTTTTCCCTTTCTTCTCTTTCTCGATCGGTCCCTTTGCCAATAAATCACCAATGGTAAATCCGCCGGCGCCGGAATGATTCGTCACAGTTTTGACCATCGTCTCCTCCTGGTGAGACGAAGTTGTTACGGCGTTGCCCTTTTCATTTAATAAATCCGTGAAGAAATAACCGTCGTTATCGGTGAGCGGCTCTTCATCAAGCTCAATCCGGCTTAAATGTTTGGAAACCGCTTTTCCCTTTTTACT
>JASFQO010000106.1:0-7048 GCA_050115405.1 Bacillota bacterium | reverse complement strand
CTAGCAAATTAATGAAAACATTGCTCAAGAATCTGGGTAAAGAAGTTGTTTTCAGGGTAGTCACAAACATTTATTTCTTTAAACAATCAACATCGCGTCCCCAAAGCTGAAAAAACGATATCCTTGTTCCACCGCATAATTGTAACAATCCAACACAAATTCCCGCCCGGCGAAAGCGGCGACCAACATCAACAAGGTCGACTTGGGCAGATGAAAATTGGTAATTAAACCGTCAATAATTTTAAAGGAATACCCCGGATAAATGAAAATATCCGTTGTCCCCGACCCGGGTCGCGCCACGCCCGGTCCTTGCGCCTGGGACTCCAGCACCCGGACCACCGTAGTCCCCACGGCAATGACCCGTTTGCCGGCGGCCTTGGTCGCGGCAATCCGCTCGGCCAGTTCCGGCGCTAATGAGAAAGCTTCGCTATGCATCAAATGGTCTTCCAGCCGTTCGGTCTGTACCGGCCGAAATGTGCCGAGGCCGACATGCAAAGTTAAAAAGCCGGTTTGGACGCCCCGCTCCGTCAGTTGGCGCATTAACTCCGGGGTGAAATGCAACCCGGCGGTAGGCGCGGCCACCGAACCTTCCTGCTTGGCGTAGACGGTCTGGTAACGTTCCGGATCAGCCAATTTTTGGGTGATATACGGCGGCAGCGGCGTTTCCCCGTTTTGAGCCAGCCAGCGGCGAAAGTCCAGTCCCGCCGGAAACCGGATTACCCGCTCCCCGCCGGGAGTGACGGCGACCGCCTCCCCAACCACGTTTTGGCCGAATAATAACTTCACGCCGGGTTGCACCCGTTTGCCCGGTCGCGCCAGACACTCCCAATCAGTCGAGTTTAAACGTTTGAGAAGAAAAATTTCCAGGCGCGCGCCGTCCGCAGTATTTTTGCGGGCATAAAGCCGCGCCGGAATCACCCGGGTATCATTAAAAATCAACAGGTCGCCCGGGTTTAAAAAGCCGGCGACCTCATAAAAATAATGGTCGCTACGGGTCAAACGCGCCCGGTCCAATACCAGTAAGCGGGAATGATCCCGCGGTTCGACCGGCGTCTGGGCAATCAGCGTTTCCGGCAACCGATAATCAAACTCATTTACCAACATATTTTGACAAGTCCTTAACATCAACAATTGCGGCGCCCCGATAATAATGTTTCAAAATCTGAACCTCATTATAGCCGGCGTCGGCCATTCCTTTAGCGCCCCATTGGCTCATGCCGATCCGGTGTCCCCAACCGGACCCCCGCAGCACTACACGTAACGGGGTCTTATCCTGCAACCATTGCCAAGGATCCGGGGTATCCCAGGGCGGGACAATCGCTTCCGCGACCAAACCCGGAATGGTGTTATTGGCGATAAAGACATCGGGGTACGGGTTGTTCTTAACCCACCATAACGTGATCGTCGGTTCCGGACCGTAAACCACTGCCATTTGTATATTGGAGCTGTACAGGTTTACTAAAAAGCGAAATTCTTCTCCGGCGATCACCGTTTCTCCGCCGCTCCCGACTAACCGGACTTTCAGGACCAGGCCTTTCGCGCTTAACGCTGCCGGCGTGATCCGGATTAACCGGCCAAGTTGGGGATAACTCCGTGCTACCGCAGCCTGTAAATCGGACCATTCCACACTGCGGTACCATTCACCCCGCGGCGAATTTTGGTCCCAATCCGGAACCCCTTTCAAATAGTCCGCTTTCGCCTGCGGCCCCCAAATATCGTCAGCATCCATCGTCGCGCCGCCCGACGACGCATGATAATAGGCGTTAATCAGCTTTCCCCGATATACCAGCACCTTACCGGCGGTTTCCGCCACAGCCCGGTCGGTAGTGGGAGTCTCACAGGAGGCGCCCTCCGACACCTGGCAATGGACCGTAGTACAAAGGTCAAACCCCTCCGCGGCATGTTTTCCCAGATTGGCCAAGGTATAAGTGCGCGCCGCAATCGCCTGCGCTTTGAGGGCGGCCATCGGCCATTCCGGGACTACTTCTTTGGGTAATACTCCCCGTAAATATTCTTCCAGGGGCAGCCGGTTCACTAATGTTAATTTTCCCTGACGCGCCGATACCCAAAATTCACCCCGGTATTTGCGGCCGTTCCAGGTCAAAAAGGTGGCGCCCGGCACAAGCCGCACCGGATTATTCCCCAGGCAAACCCCGTTTAAGTAAAGTTTGTCCCCGGCGGCGGTAAACACAACGGGGGTCTCAGTCGCATACGGTCCCAGGATCGACTGTAACTTACCATTTTGGTAAACCGTATCGGTGGAATTTAGGGGAATTTGCAACCGGGATTGTCCCCAGGTTAACCCCACCCTGACCAACTGCGCCGTCTCTGCCCGCCCCGGCGCCGGGGTAAACGTTAATGTCAGCAAAACCAGTCCCGTCAATAAATATTTACGCATTTTACTTCTCCCAATATCCAAATTCCTTAAGGTCTTTCTCCTGATTACGCCAATTTTTACGCACCTTGACCCATAAATCCAAATAAACCGGGGCATCCAGCAGTTCTTCGATCAACGGCCGGGCGGCGGCGCCGATTTTTTTCAAGCGGGCCCCCTTTGCGCCGATAATGATCCCCTTTTGGGAATCGCGTTCCACAAAAATCTGGGCCGCGATATAGATTTTGCCTCCCGGACGTTCCTGCAATTGGTCCACAAGCACCGCAACCGCATGCGGCACTTCGTCCTCCGTATAGGTTAAGACCTGCTCCCGGATTAACTCCGCGACAATAAACCGTTCCGGGTGGTCCGCCACCTGGTCCGGAGGATAATAAAACGGGCCTTCCGGCAAAGCGTCCACCACTGCCGCCAGTAATTCCGCCAACCCTTGGCCGGAATGGACGGATACCTGAAACACCCGATTAAAACCGGGGATTTCCTCCGGCGTCGTCCCCGCCGCAACCAGGTCCATCTTATTCCAGACTACATAAAGCGGCGTCGCGGCCACCGCCAGTTGGGCGGCTACCTTTTGATCGACCGGAGTATATCCGGCAGCGGCATCCAGCATCCATAATGCCAGGTCGACATGTCGCAAGGCAGTCCGAGTCTGTTCCACCATCTGGGTCCCGAGCTGATGGAGCGGCCGGTGCAAACCCGGCGTATCCAACCAGACTATCTGATAATGATCGCCGGTTAAAATCCCCCGCAATTGATTGCGGGTGGTCTGCGGTTTAGCGGAAGTAATGGTGATTTTCTGTCCAATTAAGGCATTTAACAAGCTGGATTTACCCACGTTCGGCCGGCCGACCAGCGCCACAAAACCGGACTTTTGGCGGACAGCCGCGCCGCTTGAGATTGTCGCATTCATCTGTTTTATTCGGTTACTCCTTTTATATTTTAGATGTGTTGTAAAAAATGGAATGAAAGAGAACACATTTCCGGCAGGCCGAATAACTCCCGGCATCTTCCCACCTCTCACCTCTCACTTTCCATCCAGCCATTTGGGGCCAAAAGCATTCGGCAGATATTGCTCCAGGGTACTTTCGAGCACCTGCCCGTGAAGATTAGCTAAAACCAATTTGAGTTCGGGATTGAATTCATAGAGAAACTGACGGCAAATACCGCAGGGGGTGACCGGTCCGCTTCCGTCCCCCACAATCGCCAACATTACGAAGTCCCGTTCGCCTTCGGAAATCGCTTTCACCGTAGCCACCCGCTCCGCGCAAATAGCTGCGCCATAGGAAGCGTTTTCCACATTGCAACCGGTATAGATCCGCCCCGACCGCGCCAACAAAGCCGCGCCGACCTGATAGCCGGAATATGGCGCATAAGCATGTTCGCGAGCTTGAAGCGCCGCCCGAATTAATTCTGTCTTCATCTCAACACCCCCGGATGAGAAGTAGGAAGTGAAAACCGTTTACGCTTTTCAGCTTCGTCATTTTCTTTCTGCTCATACTTTACCCTTTTTGCAAAATATTTTAGACCAAAAGTTGAAAAATCAGTAAAGTAAGTAAAAAGCCGACCAACCACCCGACCAACACCTCCGGCCAGGAATGGATGGCTTTTTCAACCCGGCTTTCCGCCACTAAAAAAGTTAAAAACAAGGCCATGATCGTGATCAAACTGTTGCGGGCCATTAATAAAATGACCGTCGCCGCCGCCGCGCCCAGGGCGGCGTGGCCGCTGGGCATGCCGCCCTGCATCGGAGTGCCGCGTTTTAATAATGACTTTCCGG
The DNA here is from genome assembly GCA_050115405.1 of Bacillota bacterium. Classification (GTDB taxonomy): domain Bacteria; phylum Bacillota; class UBA4882; order UBA8346; family UBA8346; genus DATCLA01. The sequence continues at coordinate 2,879 of JASFQO010000106.1, read as the reverse complement.
CAATTACCGTGATCACCGTTAAAATAAACGCAATTAACGTTAAATAAGCCGGAGTTTGCTGCAACGTCTCAATAACGCGCGGGATCAACGGGTCAAACACCGGGTAAAAGACCAGATATCCGACAACCAAGGCAATTGCCGCCGCCACCAGTACGGCCCCGGCGGCGACATTTTTGGCAATGGCCGCCATCGGGTGGTATTCCGGAGTAATTAAGTCAATTGTCGCCTCGATCGCGGTGTTGACCATCTCGGCCACAATCACAAAGGCGATCGTCACCACTAAAATCAAAAAATCAGTCTTTTTGATTTTCAAGACCAAAGAGGCTAACAAAACGACCACGGTCGCTAAAAAATGCAACCTCATATTACGCTGGGTCTTTAAAGCGTAAACAATCCCATCAAAGGCATAATTAAAGGATTCAAGTAAAGTCCGTGATTTCATTTTCGTTCCAGCGCAAACTCACGCATGATTTGTTCTTCCTTCTCCCGCATGACCGCGGTTTCTTCCGGAGTTTGGTGGTCATAACCCAAAAGATGCAATAAGCCATGCACCGCCAAAAAACCCATTTCCCTTTCAAAAGAATGTCCATAAGTCGCCGCTTGTTCCGCCGCGCGGGTTACGGAAATATAAATATCACCCAATAGTTCCGGAATTACCTCCCCATCCGCCACTAAAGGCGGCTCGTCCGCCTCCTCCAAAGCAAAGGAAAGCACATCCGTAGGTTGGTCCAGGCCACGGTAGGTTAAGTTCAATTCCCGGATATAGTCGTCATCCACCAGTACCAAGCTGACTTCGGCGGAACTCTTGTTAAAAATTTGCAGGCCATAATCCAAAAGCGCGCTTACCTTTAGTTCCTGGGCCGTAGTCAGGCACTGGTCCTGAAGATTATTTAGCAGCGTCGGCATTAGTCTTCTTCCTTTCGATCTCCTTCAGCACTTTTTCCGGATACTCAATCCGACTATGGTACAGACCGCCCAACACTTTCACAAAACTATTCTTGACCAGCGTCAGGTCTTTCAAGGTCAGGTTACACTCGTCAAATTGCCCCTCATCCAAGCGTTCCCGGATAATTTTTTGAATCATAGCCTCAATTTTAGCCGGACTCGCTTTTGGCAACGCTTTGACAGCCGCTTCCACCGAATCGGCCAGCATTACCAGGGCAGCTTCTTTAGTCTGCGGCTTCGGCCCTTCATAACGGAAATCCGCTTCCGCCAAAACCTCTTTCTCGTCTTGGAGATTTTCCGTGGCTTTATTGAAAAAATAGCGGACCAAATCCGTGCCGTGATGCTGTTGGATAATATCAATCAACTTACTCGGCAGGCCATGCTCCCGGGCCATTTCCACTCCGTCCTTCACATGCGAGGTGATCACCAGAGTGCTTAAGGTAGGAGTCAGTTTCTCGTGAGGGTTCTCCTGCCCGAACTGATTCTCCACAAAAAAGTAAGGCCGTTTAATCTTCCCGATATCATGATAAAAAGAACCAACCCGGACCCAAAGCGAATCGGCCCCGATTTGCTGGGCGGCGGCTTCGGCCAGATTAGCCACTAAAATACTATGATGATAAGTCCCGGGCGCCTCAATCTGCAACCGCCGGATTAACGGCTGGCCGGGGTTGGACAGTTCCAGGAGCCGGATCGGCGAAATGACCTTAAAAGCGTTTTCCAAAAAAGGTAAAAGCCCGATCGCCAAGACTGCGGAAAAAAATCCGTTCACACTGGCCAGTAAGATCGCCATTGGTTCAAATCTGGTCCGGAACAACAGATTTAAAAAGACCACCGTAATCACATTGGAGATCATTAAGATTAAACCGCTCCGGACCAAGTCACGTTGCCGCTGGAAATGCGCTAAAGATAATACTGTGACGATGCCGCTGACAAAGTAAAAAATCGTCAATTCCAAATTAAAATTGACAATGAGCCCGCCCAACAGACTGATAATAACCGCCATGATCAAACTAATCGAAGGGTTGACCAGGATGGAGAGGAGCATTACCGCAAAACTGACCGGCGCCAAAAACGGCAGCGCCGGATGGTCGATGAGGGATAAGACCTTAATCAGTCCCAACACCAAAATCAACAAAAGCAGGATCAAATAGAGTAATCGTTCTTCCCGAAAAAGTTTGGGATGAAAAACGAAGATATAAGTCAAACCCAAACCGGCTAAAAACAAAATCAAAAACGACAGACTGAAAAAGACCCGGGCCCGATTGGATTTATCCGCTATCAAGTGCAATTCATTGAGCATTTTGAGATCTTTTTCGGTAACTACCTGTCCTTTGGAGATAATCAGGTCGTTTTGCTTTTGAATCACCCGGGGAAAATCCTTAACCACCGAGTTTTTTAGATCGGCCAGTTTTTCCGCGTCCAGTACCATATTCGGCCGAATCACCACATTGAGCAAGGCCAGCAACACCGGCTGTACCGCTTCGGATACCGGATATTTGCCAATGAAATCCGGCAACTGCGCCTTCTGGGAAGCCAAATCCTCTTTGGTAATCTGTAACTGTAATTCCAAGTCCGTCAAAATCGTCAACGATTTTTCCTGCAGTTCATCATAGGAAGCCGGCTCCAGGAGTAAAATATCCTTCAACAGTTGCACGCTGGGCGTTTCGTAAAAGAAAGCCTGAATTTTCCGCATCGGTAAAGCAGCTTCGGTGAGGGTCCGCAGTTTCTCCGGTTGATAACGCTTACGGAACCCGCCGAGAATATCAAACAGATTTTTCAGCTTGACCACTGCGGTTTGGGCCGCTATTTCGTCAATTTTATAAAAACTGGCATCCTGGATCGCGTTTTCCACCGCAATCGCCTCAGCTTGTTTCCGAGCCTGCTCCGTCGCCTCCCAGTTGACCACGTCGCGGGGAGTCCGAATATCCAGTTTG
>JASFQO010000105.1:0-7119 GCA_050115405.1 Bacillota bacterium | reverse complement strand
TTAGCGACTTTGTTTTGCGGTCCGCTTGATTTGGGATGGGACGGTTTTTGGAGTGCGGTCACTACTGCCCGGACCCTGGCGGCCTTCCGGCTGAGTTTGGGTGCGGCCGGCTGCGGCGCGGCTCTCAATGCGGTTTTCGGGCTGTTGGTTGCCTGGGTGTTGGTGCGGTATGAATTTCCCGGCCAACGTTTCATCGATGCCTTGGTGGATCTACCGTTCGCCATGCCGACCGCAGTCGCCGGCATTTCCTTAACCTCCATTTATGCAGGAAATGGTTGGCTGGGACGCTTTTTGGAACCGCTGGGCCTGAAGGTGGCTTTTGCACCCCTGGGGATCGTGGTGGCCTTGACCTTCATCGGGTTACCTTTTGTGGTCCGCAGTCTTCAGCCGGTATTGCTGGACCTGGACTGGGAAGTCGAAGAAGCTGCGGCCGGTTTGGGAGCAAACCGTTGGCAAACGTTTTGGCGGATAATCTTTCCGGCGCTGCTTCCCAGTTGGCTGTCGGGAGTGGCGTCGGCTTTCGCCCGGGGGTTGGGCGAGTATGGTTCGGTAGTGTTCATCTCCGGCAATATGCCTTTTAAAACGGAAATTGTCCCATTATTGATTGTCACCAAATTGGAACAGTTTGATTACGCCGGAGCGATGGCCATTGCCGTCATGATGTTGGCAATCTCCTTTACGATTCTTTTGGGAGTGAATTTACTGCAATATTGGAGCCGGAAAAGTTGACAGTGTGCAGTTGATAGTTAACAGTTGACAGTTAAAAACATTTTTCATCCCTATTTGCACCCGACGCAGTCGGGTATGGAGGTTAAAATGATTTTTGCCAAAACAAAGGATTCTCCTCCGGGGCGGCAACCACTTTCCCGGACAATAACCGAATCAAAAGCGGTGCAATGGGTTTTAATCGGCGTGGCGTTACTATTTTGCGGCTTGTTTTTGGTTTTGCCGTTGGCGGCGGTTTTTAGCGCCGCTTTGGCGCAAGGGGGCGCCGCCTATCTTCAAGCAATCCGGGAGCCGGATACCCTGGCGGCGATCCGTCTGACCTTAATCGCCGCCGCCGTAGCGGTCCCGGTGAATTTAGGTTTTGGAATCGGTGCTGCCTGGTTAATTGCTAAATTTGAATTTCGCGGCAAAAGTTGTTTGTTAACTTTGATCGATTTGCCGTTTGCGGTTTCTCCGGTAATCGCGGGTTTAATCTTTCTCCAACTGTTTGGCTTGCAGGGGTGGTTCGGTCCCTGGCTTGCTAGGCATAATCTGAAAATTGTCTTTGCCGTACCGGGAATCATTTTGGCTACTATATTTGTAACCTTTCCGTTGGTCGCCCGGGAATTAATACCGGTAATGCAAAATTTGGGAAATGATGAAGAAGAAGCCGCGCTCGTCCTGGGGGCGACCGGTTGGCAGATGTTTTTAAAAGTGACGCTTCCCAATATTAAATGGGGTTTGTTGTACGGGATCATTCTTTGCAACGCGCGGGCAATGGGGGAATTCGGAGCGGTATCGGTGGTTTCCGGGCATATTCGGGGTCAGACCAATACCCTGCCGCTTCAGGTGGAGATTCTCTATAATGAATATCATTTTTCCGCCGCTTTTGCGGTGGCCTCATTATTGACTTTATTGGCCTTGGTCACCTTGATTGTGAAGACAATCGTTACATCTCGGAATGCGCAATTGCATAAGCCGGAGACGGATTAGAGGAGGATGCCATGAGTATTGTGGTCCAAAATATTACCAAAAAGTTTGGCGATTTTACCGCCTTAAACGATATCAGTCTGGAGTTTCCCCGTGGCGAGCTGGTGGCCTTACTGGGTCCCTCGGGTTCCGGAAAAACCTCTTTGCTGCGAATTATCGCCGGATTGGAAAGCGCTGATCACGGGTCGGTTTTTTTTCACGGCGAGGAGGCCACTCACAAAAAAGTCGGGGAACGGCAAGTGGGGTTCGTTTTTCAACATTATGCTCTATTTCGCCATATGACTGTTTTTCAAAATGTCGCCTTTGGATTGGAGGTCAAAGCCAAGCAAGAACGATTGCCGCGGGCGAAAATTAACGCAAAAGTGCATCAATTGCTGCAACTGGTCCAAATGGACTGGATGGCCGACCGTTATCCGGCGCAATTGTCGGGGGGGCAAAGACAAAGGATTGCTTTGGCCAGGGCCTTGGCGGTCGAACCAAAAGTCCTTCTGTTGGATGAACCGTTCGGAGCTTTGGATGCCAAAGTCCGGAAAGAGTTGCGCCGTTGGATCCGGCGCTTGCATGACGAAATTCATCTTACCAGCATTTTTGTCACTCACGATCAGGAAGAAGCCTTGGAAGTGGCGGACCGGGTGGTAGTAATGAACGAAGGCCGGATTGAACAGATCGGCGCCCCTGAAGAAGTCTATGATCATCCGAAGAATCTTTTTGTCTATCAGTTTTTAGGCGATGTCAATCTTTTTCGGGGCAGATTGAATGAAGCGGCGGGAAATATTCCTCCTCAAGCGTTATTGCAACGGGACGGACCGGAAAACGCCAATTTGGACTCGGACGTCTTTTATGCCCGGCCGTGCGAATTGGAGATTCACCGGCAACCCACGGGGCCCAACGCCATTGCGGCAATCGTTAATCATGTCCGGGCGATCGGGCCAATCGTCAAAATTGAATTAAAATCCCTGGAAAACGGCGAATTTATTGAAGCGGAACTCGCAAAAGACCAATATCGGAAATTAGCGGTGGGCCGGGGAGAACAGGTCTATATTCAAGTGCAAAACGCCCGTTGTTTTCCGGCGCAAGGAGAGTGAACGCTCCATTGTCCTATAGCTTGTTATCCCCATTTTCAAGGTGCGAAAGTTGAGTTATAATATTAAAGATAACATTGTGACAGGAGTGGTCTCATTTGTTGAATATATTGATCATGGCTGGCGGCAAAGGCGAGCGTTTTTGGCCCCAAAGCCGGGCGCGGCATCCCAAACAGCTCTTAAATCTGACCGGAAACGGCGCCTTGATCCGGGAAACAGTCCGGCGGGTCGCGGCGGTAGCGGCGCCCGAAAATATTTATATCATCACCGGCGCTCTATATGCGGACCCAATCCGGCGCGAGGTCCCGGAAATCCCTGAGGTGAACCTGATCATTGAACCGGAAGGGCGGAATACCGCCCCCTGCATCGGCCTGGCCGCGCTGGCAATCGGGAAAAAAGACCCCGACGGAGTGATGGCGGTGTTGGCTTCGGACCATATCATTAAGGATGAAAGCGGTTTTTGCCGGCTGTTGGAGCAAGGGGCGGCCATTGCTGAAAAAAGCGGTAATGTAGTCACGCTGGGGATTAAACCGGACCGGCTCGAGACCGGATATGGTTATATCAAAATCGGGACGCAGATGACGGGATTGACTAATGTTTACCAGGTGGACCGTTTTACGGAAAAGCCGGACTTGGAAACGGCGCGGGAGTTTTTGAAGACCGGGAACTATCTCTGGAACAGCGGGATGTTTATCTGGAAGATCGCCACGATTCGTCGGCTGATCGCCGAATTTATGCCCCAGTTGCACCAGGGGCTGGAGGTGATCGGACAGGTTTGGGGGACTGTTGCGGGTGAGGCGATTTTGCGACGGGAGTTTGCCAAATTTGAGAAAATCTCCATTGACTACGGTATTATGGAACGCGCGCCGCGGGTCGCCGTCCTTCCGGCGGATATCGGTTGGGACGATGTCGGTAGTTGGACGGCGCTTGAACGGATTCGTACCCGGGATAGTAGGGGCAATATCATCGCCAAACCAAATACGGCCCTGGTGGATGTGGAAGATTGTATCATTGAGACCGACGGAGAAAAGTTAATCGCTGCGGTTGGGATTAGGGATTTGATCTACGTGGAGACGGCGGATGCCGTCCTGATTCTCCCCAAAGACCGGGCGCAGGATATCAAGCTGATTTTGGAAAAGCTCAGAAGCGAAAAGAAGGAAAAGTATCTATGATGTAACGTGATAAGTATAAAAACGGCCTTCTTGGCATATAATAATTACAGTAATTTACTGGTAAGGAAGTTGGTTCCTCCAAAATTGGGTTATTTTTTTGTAACATAGCAGGAAGTAACCCTCCAATAGAGAAATTCTCAGTTTTGGGAAGCCATATTTTAATTATATAATATATCAGGGGGGTATTCCATGACTAAGTATGTCTATCTGTTTAGTGAAGGTAATGCATCAATGCGCAATCTGCTGGGCGGTAAGGGCGCCAATCTTGCCGAAATGACGGGCTTAAAGTTGCCGGTGCCGCGTGGGTTTACCGTGACTACCGAAGCCTGCACCCGCTATTATCAGGATGGACAGATTATCGCGCCGGAGATTGTCAGGGAAATTGAGGCGGCTTTGGAAAAGACGGAGGCAATTGTCGGCAAGAAATTAGGCGACCCCGCCAATCCTTTTTTAGTATCGGTCCGTTCCGGGGCGCGCGCGTCAATGCCGGGAATGATGGATACCATCTTAAATCTGGGCTTGAATGACGAGGTAGTGGAAGGCCTGGCCAAACTTACCGATAATCTGCGGTTCGCCTATGACAGTTACCGCCGTTTTATCCAAATGTTCAGCGAGGTAGTAATGGAAGTGGAAAGAAGCAAATTTGGAACGATTTTGGATGCGGTAAAAAAGGAAAACGGCGCGCAATTTGATACCGAATTAACCGCCGCAAACTTAAAGGATGTTGTCAAGCGTTATAAAGAATTATATAAAGAAGAAAAAGGGACCGATTTCCCCCAAGATCCTAAAGTCCAGTTAATGGAGGCGGTCAAAGCGGTCTTCCGTTCCTGGGATAATCCGCGGGCGATTGTCTACCGCCGTTTGAATGATATTCCGGGCTACTGGGGGACCGCCGTTAACGTCCAGGAGATGGTCTACGGCAACATGGGCAACGACTCCGGAACCGGGGTCGCCTTTACCCGTAACCCGTCCACCGGCACAAAGAAGCTTTATGGCGAATTTTTAATGAATGCCCAGGGAGAGGATGTAGTCGCCGGAATCCGGACCCCGCAATCGATTGAACAGTTAAAAGAGGTTATGCCGGAAGTGTTCGAGCAATTTGCCACGATCGCCGAAACCCTGGAAAAACATTATCAGGACATGCAGGATATGGAGTTTACGATCGAACGCGGCAAACTGTTCATGCTGCAGACCCGTAATGGGAAACGGACCGCCGTGGCCGCTTTGAAGATTGCCGTCGATTTGGTGAGCGAAGGCATGGTCAGTAAGGCGGACGCTGTGTTGAAAGTCGACCCGAAACAGTTGGACGCCTTGTTGCATCCTAATTTCGAGCCGCAGGCCTTAAAGGCGGCTCAGCCGATCGCCAAAGGTTTGCCGGCCAGTCCGGGCGCAGCTACCGGGAAAATCTACTTTGAAGCCGAAGCTACCGTGGCCGCGGCTAAAAACGGCGCGCAAAACCTGATTCTGGTCCGGATGGAGACCTCGCCCGAGGATATCGAGGGCATGCACGTATCCAAGGGGATTCTGACCGGCCGGGGCGGCATGACCTCCCATGCGGCCGTGGTCGCCCGCGGCATGGGGACCTGTTGCGTGGCCGGATGCGGCGAAATTCAAATCAATGAAGCGGAAAAATATTTTATCGATAAAAACGGCCAAAAATATCAGGAAGGCGATTGGATTTCGCTCGACGGTTCAACCGGGAATGTTTACGGTTCCCAATTGCCGACTATTGATCCCGAGATGACCGGGGATTTCGCCACCTTGATGGGCTGGGCCGATGAGTTGCGGACCCTGAAGGTTCGGACCAACGCCGATACACCGCATGACGCCGCGGTCGCCATGCAATTTGGCGCCGAAGGAATTGGGTTGTGCCGGACGGAGCATATGTTTTTTGATCCGGACCGGATCCCGGCAATGCGCGAAATGATCGTCTCCCGGACGGAGGAGCAACGACGCAAGGCTTTGGATAAGCTGTTGCCGATGCAACGTAGCGACTTTGAAGGCTTGTTCACCGCGATGCAAGGCCATCCGGTCACCATTCGGCTGTTAGACCCACCGCTCCATGAATTTTTACCGCAGGAGGACGAGGATATCGCGGCGCTTGCGCAGGAGATGGGCCTCGGTTTTGCGGAATTAAAGGCAATTATTGTCGGCCTGCATGAATTTAACCCGATGATGGGCCACCGGGGTTGCCGGCTGGCGGTCACTTATCCGGAAATTGCCGAGATGCAGACGAAGGCGATCATCCAAGCGGCAATTAATGTCAATCAAAAAGGAATGCAAATTGTTCCCGAAATTATGATTCCCTTGGTCGGCGAAGTCAAAGAGTTGAAATATGTGAAAGATGTCGTGGTTAAGACCGCGGATGCCGTACTCAAAGAGGCCGGAACGCTCATGAGCTACAAAGTGGGGACGATGATCGAAATTCCCCGGGCCGCGCTTACGGCGGATGAGATCGCGAGGGAAGCGGAATTTTTCTCCTTCGGCACCAATGATTTGACCCAGATGACCTTTGGCTTTAGCCGTGACGATGCCGGGAAGTTCCTGGAAGAGTATTACAACAAAAAGATTTATGAGTTCGATCCGTTTGCCCGTCTCGACCAGATCGGAGTGGGCAAATTGGTGGAAATTGCGGCTAAACTCGGCAAACAAACCCGTCCTGACATCAAGCTCGGGATTTGTGGCGAACACGGCGGCGACCCTTCCACCGTAGAGTTTTGCCACCGGATGGGGCTGAATTATGTTTCGTGTTCGCCATACCGGGTGCCGATTGCGCGTTTGGCTGCCGCCCAAGCAGCGATTCGCAAATAGTTTGGCGATCCTAAATTATCGATAAACGGGAATTTTATTCCCGTTTATTTTTATATTGAAGTAAATTTCCCCTTTCCGGACGAGAATGCATTTTTTATGGATAAATACTTAATATACTATTTTTTATCAAAAAAGTTTGTTTTTGGAAAACTTTTTTTGAGAACAAAGTTTCTTAACACATCGCGACATCTTTGTTTGCTGTTTGCAGCTTAGTCGCAATATGTTATAATTAATATCTAAAAATTAAAAACCCGGGGGATTTATTGGGTTTCACCGGGAGGCCGGGATCAAATATCCTTTTTGGAACATTTAGGGAAAAATTCCAAATAATTTTAAACAGTTTTACAAATACAAAAAGG